>CAYPGU010000057.1:0-11112 GCA_964409995.1 uncultured Legionellaceae bacterium
CTACATGCGCCGGCGGGTTTTTAGCTTCTAATGATAATGGTATATCTAAAATTGTCTTACAATTTAAGGAGATATCCTCACCCGACTCTCCATCACCGCGCGTTACGCCATAGGCGAAAACACCATTTTCATAGACCAAACTAACAGCTAGGCCATCCAATTTTGGCTCTGCGACAAATTCAATTGTTTGTTCGGTGTTTAGCCGCTCGTTAATCCGCCGCACAAAATTGCCGATTTCAGTTTCATCAAAAGCGTTTTCGATCGACAACATTGGAATTTTGTGTGCAATATTTTTGAAGGCAGCTAGAGGCTTCGCACCGACTCGATTGGTGGGTGAATCAACAGCTTGCAATTGCGGGTATGTAGATTCTAATTGGCGCAGCTCTTGGAATAATCGATCGTATTCGCTATCAGTAACTGAAGGCTGATCAAGTAAATAATATTCTTGATTGTAACGATCAATTAAACCGCGTAATTCTGCAACCCGCTGTTGTTCTACTTTAGTTGGCAAGGACATACTACCACCTAAATCTATCGAAGTTGATTCCGGTACTTTTCGATAGTAGTTAAAGTTAAGGGTTTGCGTTCATGATCCAGTAGTTCCGCATTAAGAGTAAAAGCCATCTGCTTCGCGGCACGAACCATCTTATCCAAAGCCACAGCTGGGTTGATAACTTTAGAAGGACGCAAAATCATCGTAACTCCAGGAACATGTTCCTTGGTTAACATATCGATATGGAAATAACCTGGTTCAACAGATTTAACTAGACTAAAAAGTACTGCACCAGTGCCATCATCATGCTCATGACGGTGAAATATATCATTCTTGCCAAAATACAAATGCGCGCTATTTAAAGCTTGCAACAGCTCACCGCCGGGAAAACCAAATCGCGCGCGCGATAGGAGTGAAACAGTAATAATATTTTCTGGCGGCAACGGCTCTTCATCTACATAAGCTGTGCTGTCTTCCTGCGGCAAAGCAATATCGATTTGATCCAATTCTCCCTGCAGGCCCAGATCTAATTGATTTTCTAGCTCGACATAAGCACTTTCATGTTCGGTTTGCGTAACCACACTCGAGAGCAATTCGTTATTACTGTTGTTGGCACCAATTGGACCAACTGCAGTTTGGCGCAATGGTCGTCTGCGATAAATATCAATCCCGACAATTAACAGAATCAGGACACCTACAACTAATAGAACTACACGTAATTGTATTTCCATATTTATTTAATCCTTAGGCTATTGCCATTTCCACCGCCTCATTGATATCAACGCTTACTAGGCGTGATACTCCAGGCTCTTTCATTGTTACACCGATTAATTGGTTAGCTATTTCCATTGTGGCTTTGTTGTGGGTAATAATAACAAATTGCACTTTTTCTGACATCTCTTTAATCAAATTACCAAAACGCACCACATTAGACTCATCTAGTGGCGCATCAACTTCATCCAGCATACAGAACGGAGCTGGGTTGATTTGGAATATTGAGAATACCAAGGACACAGCAGTTAGTGCCTTTTCGCCACCTGAGAGCAAATGTATAGTTGAGTTCTTTTTGCCCGGAGGTTGTGCCATCACAGTAACACCGGCATTGAGCAAATCATCGCCCACTACTTCTAAAGATGCCCTACCGCCACCGAACAATTTGGGGAATAAAGCCATGAAATTGGCATTTACTTGATCAAAAGTTTCTTTGAATCTGGTGCGTGTTTCGCGATCAATTTTCTTAATCGCATTATCCAAAGTATCCAAAGCTTCTCTAAGATCTTTATATTGCGATTCTAGATACTCTTGACGTTGCGTTTCGGCATCAAACTCTTCCACCGCAGCCAAGTTTATTGCGCCCAGATTGTTAATCTTGCGCTCCAAAGTCTCAATCTGTTCAGCCCAAGCACCTTCTTCTGCATCTGCTGGCATTTGTTGCAAGACAGCATTAACATCGATTTGATGCGCAACTAGCTGTTCATTAATAGTTTCACGGCGCACATCTAAGGTTTGACGTTCCAGTTTACATTGATCTAATACATCTTTGATCTTTTCTGCGGCCATTTCCAACTCTTGGCGTTGCTTCTCTTGGCCCTTCATTTGCGCTTCAAAGGCTTCCAATTCGCTACGCGCTTGAGTCAAAGCCGACTCTACCGCACTGCGTTGATCTAAAATCTCATCCAGTTCAGCTTGTAATTGCAGGCTAGGTGCCACATCGTCCTGCAAATTTTGCTGCAGTTGTTGATGACGCTTGTGCAATTCACTTAATTGTTGATCAACACGGCTAATCGTATGCTGCAAACCCTGATACTTGGTCGTAATCGTCTGTTTAGTAATTTCCAAGTCATGCATATTTTCTTGCAATTCTTTAGCTTGCTGTTTGTAGGCCTTTTCTTTTGCAATTAATTGTTCGCGTTGGTCAATTAGTTGTTCTTTTTTAACCGCCAAATTGGCCATCGCTTCAATAGCTATTTCGAGCTCAGTACGTCCGGCTGCCGATTCTGTACTGTTGAAAGATAACTGTTGTTGATGCTCTTCGATTTCAGTGCTAATGCGCGCACGACGATTATGCATGTTTTCTAATTTTTGTTGCGCGGCACTTAATTTGCTGCTGTTTTCGCGCAAACCAGCAGAACTTGCACGTTCAGCTTGCTGCTGCTCTTGCAAGGTAACTTCTAAAGTATGCAGATTGGCATTTGAATTTTGCAAAGCTATTTCTAAATCGCTAACAATTAAACTTTGCTGTTCCAGCTCTTGCTTAATAGCCTGCAAGTCTTGTTCCCGCTGCAACACACCGCGCTTATTGTCTTGCTCACGTGTAACCCGTAGCCAATTCTTGCCTAACCACACACCATCTTTAGTAACGATGCTTTGCCCAGCTTGCAATTGAGCCCGCATGCTCAAGGCTGTGGTCAAATCTTCCGCCACTAAAACATTTTGCAATAAATCAGTAATTGGTAACTTGGTGCTAATCTTGGAAGCTAATGATTCAGCTGTAAAATTACTCTGCACATACGAATTGTTACTTTGGATTAAAGTAATTTTTCCTGCGCTGAGACTATTAACAGCCGCAATCACATCATTTAACTGATCATCGACGCACACGGCTTCTAAATAATCTGCTAGTACAGTTTCAACTGCTTGTTCCCAACCAGCACTAACAGTTAGCTCTTCAGCAACACGCGCTGCTGAGTTTAAATTATGCTTGCTAAGCCAGGCTTGTAAATCGCGATCATCTTTACCGAGCGCAGCTTGTTGCAAAGCTAATAAAGAGGCTTGGCGGCCTTTATTTTGCTGCACGCTGCCGCGCACTTGGTTTAATTGGTCTTGCTGCTCTTGCAGCTGTGCGCGCTGTTCGCTGATCGCAGCTTGCGTTGCACTTAAGGAATTTTTATGTTCAGTGGTCTGTTGTTCCAACATAGCTAATTCATCAGTTAATTGTGCAACGATTGTTTCGATGCCATTAACATCCATGCTACTGCTTTCCTGTTGCAGACGGTCAATTCTAGCCTGTAAATCACGTGTCTGTTTATCTAATTGCTCAATGCGCGCCTTTTGCACTTCAGCTTGCTGCTGTGGTACTTGCGCCTGTTGTTGGAAACTTTCCCATTCTTCATTGCAAGCATCCAAAGCTAAACGCGCATCTAAATATAGTTCTTCAGCCTGTTCTGCCGCAATTAAAGCTTGCTCATATTCTGGAGTAATTTCGTTAATTTTTTCTTCACACTCAAACAAAACATCGCTATCTGTAGCCTTTTGCGCCGTAATGTCAGCAATTGCACCTTTAATCTGTTCAATGTCAGCTTCAAGTTGCAGTTTACGCTCTTTGTAATGTTGCAAAGTTTGTTCGTGGCGCGCAATTAAAGAACCCAATTCGTAAAATTTACTTTGCACTGCATTGTGCTTGTCGTATTTTTCTTCATGTTCCAAACGCAATTTTTCTAAATCAGCGCTAATTGTTGCGCGTGCAGCTAGCTTTTCTTCTAGATTAACCGCTAAATTACGAATCTGCTCAGCATGTGCAGCTAATTTGCTGTCATAATCACGCCAGCGTAAGGCTAACAGTTGCGCAGTTAAAATATCTTTTTCAGCCACAAAAGTTTTATATTTCTGTGCCGATTCTGATTGCCGCTTCAAACGTTCGAGCAGCTTTATTTGTTCTTCGCGTAAATCTTCTAAGCGTGCCAAGTTCTCATTGGTATGATTAATGCGCAATTCTGTTTCGTGCCGGCGCTTTTTGTAAACTGAAATCCCAGCTGCTTCTTCGATGAAAGCACGCAGATCTTCCGGTTTTGATTCAATCACGCGTGAGATCATGCCTTGCTCAATAATTGAATAGCTGCGTGAACCCAAGCCGGTGCCTAAAAACACATCGACAATGTCACGTCGTCTACAACGCGTGCCATTCAAATAATAATTTGATACCGCATCGCGCGTTACTTCGCGGCGAATTGAAATTTCTGCATATGATGCATATTCACCGCCAATAGTGCCGTCTGAGTTATCAAACAACAATTCGATGGAAGCTTGCCCCACAGGCTTGCGTGTATTTGATCCGTTAAAAATAACATCAGTTATCGATTCACCACGCAAGGTTTTCGCAGAGCTTTCGCCCATTACCCAGCGTACCGCATCAATAACATTTGATTTGCCGCATCCGTTCGGACCCACTACGCTAACTAAATTACTGCGTAAATCGAGGACTGTAGGATCAACAAAAGACTTGAAGCCAGCGAGCTTAATTTGTTTGAGTTTCATGTATTCTCTTCCAAAGAATGTTTAGTCGGGGACTAAATGCATTAACCAACTAATAGGATATATTAAAAATCAAAATCTGAATAGATCCAAACCTGTTAAACACATTATAACAAAAAATTACAAACGAGCTTAGATGATTGAAGGGAGTACGAGTTTCACAGTTTTATGTGCTGTGAAACTCGTAGTGGGGAAAGTTAATACTGATATTATTTACTTTTAGACTTGGCTTTTGTTTTGGCCTTCGAGGTTGATTTGGTCGCTGGTTTGGATTTCGCCTTTTTGCCGAAAGTGCATACTAGCTGCAAACCAAACACATTCGCATTGTTGCTTACATCTGCACGTAAGGAGCTTGTATTCGGTAATTGTGTGCTTGAGTTCAGATTACTAATCGGCCCGGTTTCATTGATAGTAGTGTTTTGGAAGAAGATGTGCGAATAACCCGCCACCAAGGCAACATACTGGCTAAATTCAAGTTTGGCACCTAGCGCTAGCAAGTAACGATTAGAGTCTGGGAGCATTGCATTACGATAGGTGTTATTGGTTGGCGATTGATCAAAACCCACCCCCCCTTTAACAGTTAAACCCGGCACTAACATATAATCAGAACCAAGTGATAAGCGCCAGGTGTTGCTGTAATGGAAGCTTTTAATGCCTTGTCTCGCTGGGCTATTATAGAGGAAGTTTATGGTCTTTAAGCGGCTCCAATGTGTCCATTCCAATTCGCCCATTACCTGCCATTTTGGAGTGAAAAAATGCGCGACACCGAAGTTGATGCGATCAGGTAATTTCAGAGTATAAGTCGCTTCATTGGCACGAAAGAAATTGACCGCATTACGTGACTGGGTTGCGCCTGAAAAATTACAATTGAATCTAGAAAAATACGCTAAGCCAATTTTGGTGGCTGGTTGTGGCTTGTAGAGTATCCCTAGATGGTAACCTAAGTTCCAACGACCCGCCGAGTTAGTCACAAATCCACCGGCTTCTGAACCAACACCACCGTAATCCAAATCGGTTGAAAATTTGCTATTGATGCGTAGAAAATCGAGCCCAGCACCGACAGAGAATTTTTTGTGCAGTTTATACCCAACAGTCGGACTAATTAGCACGCTGGTAATTTTGGTCTCGGTAGCCATTACGCGGGCAATATCTGTTGAGCTGTATTTGGTATCTAGACGAAACGGCTCCACAACACTAATACCCATCGAAAATTTTTCTGTGGCACGCCAGACAAAGTGTCCAGCCGGAGTAACATAGTTACTCTTTGGGTAACAAGGGTTATTACCAGTTAACACCCCCTCATCACTATTCATCGCCGTTGCATTATACAGTTTGATATTTTGTTTAAAGTAAGTACCACTAGCTACTAGTTGATTAGCTGGTAACTCGCTCATGCCAGCTGGATTGTAATAGCTAGTGCTAGCATCCTGCGCCGCTGAAGTCGTACCGGCGTAAGCATTACCAAGATAGGTCACACCTTGGTCTTGGATTGCGAAAGCACTCGCTTGAACTGAATTGTTAGCTAACAACAGCAAACCGGAGGCTAAAGTTGATTTAACCATTAGCCGGTAATTGAATTTTTTAGTCATAGCAGCACCCACTGAATTTTTAAAATAAAGACAAACCTAAGATCAGCTTAGCTGAACTTAGGTTAAAGTCGAATTAGACTAGATTAGGTACTACCGTTAGAGCCTTGTCTTGGACCTTGTTTTGGCGGTCTTGGTGGTGGTTTACGTGGTGGTTTAGCCAAACCTGAGGTATTGCCGTTGACGAGGCCGGCATTTTTAATTCTTTCATTAGATGCCGCCGCTTCTCTAAACAATATAGGATTGGGTGGTGCGGAAGATTGAGATTCATTACCATCACCACCTATCATGTAAGCATCTCTCTTAGCTTCAACAGGTGGCTCTACCGTAGTAGTATCTGCATCTGCATTTGATGCGCCATCTTTCTGCCCAACCTTTTTGTTGAAAACTTTTTTGTACAGATCTCTTATCGCTTTAGTTAAGTACCAAGAATTATCTGGTTTCAGGTCTGCGCGATTAACTGTAGCTAATAACGCCCTCTCCGCTGGAGATAGCTTGTCCAGGTTTCTATAGAACTCATCATACTCTTTTTGAGTCATATCAATTTGTCTTTTGCCAGTTGGTCCGGCGTTTGGTTTACCGGCTATTATTCCGGCTGGTCCGTCCCACACTAACCAGTACAATAAATTAGGTGGTAATTTGATTAATGCAAACTCCAAACCAGAACCTACCTTACCTGCTGGTTGTTGCCATGATTTCGGTAGTTTTCCTTGCAGGGTTTTAGCAGGGCTAGTTATGAAAAAATTGTAAGTATTACGGCCAATCTCGAACATTACTGCGGCTTTAGCTCCAGCAACTGCAGAGCCTGTAGGATTTTCCCTGATAGCTTGCAAGTTATCTTGGAATCTCTGCTTGAAGGTTGTTTTTGGTGGAGGTGTTGTCGCAACCTCGTCTTGCCTGCTTTCAACGTCCGTACCTGCAGCGATGTTTGGATTAGATTCCAACGCAGGTTTTCCACCATAGCGAAAAGCACGCCATGCTGCTATGATCGCGCTAAAAATACCAATATTAAAATCCCTGTTGTACTCAACTTTAATTTCTTCAATATATTCTGGCGGAGCTATTTCTGGGATTTCTGGCTCGGGTTCTTTTTCTTCAGTGCTTGCTTTTCTGACATATCCAGTTGCTTGCTGTGATGGTGCATTTGGATCTTTGACCCCTTGGTTGACAGGTACGCCGCTCCAAATAGGGACTCCATAATTATTATGCATACTAAGATCTACCGGAGGCTTTTGGTTTTCTGGTTGTTTAGAAGGCACATCATTTACGTTTGAAGCTTTTCGAGCCCAACCTTCTTTAGGATTTACACCCGCATGCTCCTCTGTAACAGTCTCTTTTCGAACTGTCTTTTCTCTAGCTTCTGCTGCTGCTTGCTGCGCAGCTTCTTTAGCCTGAACTCTTTTCAGATATTCCTCATAGTCTGGATTTTTTATCATTACTGGTGCAAGTTTCTTTTTATTCGCACCCCTAAATGATGCAGCAAACAACCCAGCTGCGGCAACTGCCCCTATAATTGGCGGCACTGGGTCAGTCGGAGGTTCTCCTCTAGTCGAATTGGTAGTAGGTGAAAGAGTAGGACTGATTGTAATTTCTTGAGGTACTGGTGGTGAAGTTACAGGCGCGTCGGTTACTGGTTTTGACGTAGGAGTGTGTGTTGGTTCCCTTGTTGTACAGACAACTACACTGCCTACGGTATTTTCAAACTGCACAGGGCCAGGGAAAGAGTGAACATTATCATTTGTTGTAAAACTTGTCGCTGTAGCCCGGTTTTGACCGTCAGCACCCGCAACGAGTAAAAAATGTCGATCGCATTCGACGCCGCTAGACGCACACGCTGCGGCTAAAGAATAGTATGAACCGATAGCTGGAGGAGGGGGAAGATCTCTGCTTAGCACTCCATCACTGACAATGGCTAGTGTTATTGACGGATCTCCTGCTATGTTCAATTGATTATTATTAAGTATTTGTTCAGCGCTTATTATGCCTCTATCAAGTCTTGTCGTAATTCCTAAAGTTTCAGCATTTGCTGTATCCCTAGCTGATCGAAATAACCCACTGAATTCGGCTGCGTTACCAGCACAACCTACTGTTTGTGCTGAGCCAGCGAATATGACCACACATAGACTTTTTGGATTTGCTTGTTTAACAATTGTTTCTGCACCGTTAATCAAATTAATTCTTTGTGAACCAACACTATTTGAGATATCGATTATCAACAACATTGGTTTGTCGCATACAATCGGCGCTAAGTCTCTGCGATGCACGGCTTCCTGTTTTACAGGAGCAACTTCAGGCAAATACCTAGAAGGCGCCAGCGAGTTAGTATTATTGGCGTTCGAGTCATATGGCGCTAATGAACTATTATTCCGCTGATCTTCAGCGCTCGCCCTGCCTAAAAGCCCCAAAGTTCCTATAACTAAAAGCCATTGTGTCCACTTCACTTTTATATCCTCCACCACAATTCGTGGTTTTATATACAATTGAGACCCAAGGAATCTGAAAAAGTTCAATTTTAGCTGGATGTTTATCTGTCATCCCGGGAAATGCCCTGCATTTTCTGTCATCCCGGGAAATGCCCTGTATTTTCTGTCATCCCGGGAAATGCCCTGTATTTTCTGTCATCCCGGGAAATGCCCTGCATTTACCCGGGATCCAGGTATTTTCATATTCCTAGATCCCGGCTCTGCGCCGCCAGGAGCGGCGCGGCCGGGATGACGTAACCTAACTTGCCGACGGCGCGGCCGGGATGACGTAACCTAACTTGCCGAGCGGCGCGGCCGGGGTGACGCAACCTCAACTTGCCGCGCGGCTAGGCCGGGATGACGTAAATAACTTGCCGACGGCGCGGCCGGGATGACGCAACCTCAACTTGCCGCGCGGCTAGGCCGGGATGACGTAACTACAAGTAATCCAAGCCTAGAGTTGGCCGGGGGCAACGTATTTGGTACAATCTACGCCTCAATGCAAAGCTGGCTAGGGATAATATGTGGCAACGGTTCTGGGCGAATTTTAAGCAAGATTTAAAACTGTGGTTGTACCTGGTAGCCGTACAACAGCTATTTCGAATTTATTACATTTTTGCTTTAAAAAAATATATCGCCACTGGTGCATCCTTGAGCGATTACCTACTCACATTGGGGATGGGGCTACGCTTCGATTCGCTGTGGGCGACTGTGATGGTGTTTGTGCCATTAGTCCTAGTTAGTTTGCCTGGCACTTTGATTAAGAAATACCAAACCAGCTCTGTAGCTAGAAACTTTCGTTGGCTCTACGCAGTAGTTTGTACCTTTATCATCTGTGCAATCTATATCACTAGCATCGAATACTTTTTCGAATATCATGACCTATTTAATCAGTTTTTATTTGGTTTAATTTACGATGATCGGCAAGCGATTTTTCAAACCATTCTGGCGCAAGATTATATTCTAAAATACGCATTTATTTTTGTTACAGTAGTCGCAAGCAGCCTGTGGCTAGGACGCAAAATATTTCTGCACCAGCAACTAGATACCAACAAACATCACCCAGCACTGAAATTGTTTCTGTTTTGTGCAGTGTTAGTATTTTATGTTGGTGCCTTTCGCGGTGGGTTTGGTCCGCGACCGATTCAAACCAAGGACGCTGCGATAGTGCCAGATCCGTTTCTAAGCAAAGCAGTTATTTCACCCTTTACAGCTTTAAAATCAGCGCTTAAACAAAGGCGTTTAATCGGCGAAAGTGATTTTGGCAAGCAATTCATAGTTAATAATAATGTAGTGGATTTATTAAATGATAAACATAAATTCACCTGCAAATTGAACGATTTTGACAGCTATTTACAACGCACCGCAACCGGCTGGGCACAGGCGCAGAATATTCCAACGGCTAAACATATTTTTATTATTGTCGGTGAGAGTTATGATGGCTGGGCGCTGCAACCTGCTTATGCGCATTTACAACTTACTACTGCCGTGCAAAATCTTAAACAACGCGGCGCGATTAGCCTTGATAACTTCTTGCCGGCTGCAGATGGTACTGTGGCTGCTTTGAATACAATTTTCTCTGGTTTGCAAGAAACCGAAATCATGATCAATTATCAACCCAAATCTTTGCACACCTATCCCACGGCCCCCGCAGCACAGTTCAAACAACTGGGCTACCAAACCAATTTCTTCTATGGCGGTTATTTAAGTTGGCAAAAAATTGGCGATTTAGCCAGCGCACAAGGCTTTGATAATGTATACGGTGCGGCACATATGGGATCGTGGTTAAAAACAACTGAATGGGGTGTTGATGATCATGAAATGTATGCCTTTATTTTAAAAACTATTGACGCTGCAACTCCGAGTTTTAACGTAATTATGACGACTAGTAATCACCCGCCGTTTCGAGTTCAACTAGAGAAACATGGCTGTGATTTAGCATATATTGCGAATGAGTTAAAAAAATATCCCGACTCCCCGGCCAGCGCAGTACAACTTGGGCATCTGTGGTACGCCGATAAAACTGTGGGTGATTTTGTGCAAGCTGCAGAGAGTAAATTGCCGCTTACACTATTTGCGATCACAGGTGATCATTATGGGCGCCGTCATGTACTACCAAATCCACCCATGCGTGAAACCGCTATAGTACCATTAGTCTTATATGGTAAAGGGATTACTGAGCGAATTAACTATACCCAAGAACTCGCTGGTTCACATCTTGATATTGGCCCGACCTTGCTCGAATTAGTTGCGCCACAAGGGTTTAGTTACTATGCTTTAGGCAACAATTTATTTGCACCGGATGTAATACCAACGGCAA
>CAYPGU010000058.1:0-10892 GCA_964409995.1 uncultured Legionellaceae bacterium
CACCGCACCCATTATAATTGGCACACGCTTAGCAGCATTCACTCCGTTAAAAAACCCCGGCCTGTTTATAATTGATGAAGAGCATGATCTATCTTTTAAGCAGCAAGATCATTTTCGTTATTCTGCGCGCGATTTATTACTCAAGCGTGCACAACTTGAAAATTGTCCGATAGTTCTTGGCACCGCAACTCCAGCTTTAGAAACATGGCATAATGTCACGAATAAACGTTTAGAATACTTACAATTACCAGAACGTGCTGGTGATGCACAAAAGCCTAGCATTGAATTAATAGATATTCGGCACAACAAAATTGAACATGGTTTAACTAATGCATTATTGGCCGAAATCAAACAACACATTGATAATAACAATCAAGTTTTATTGTTTTTAAATCGACGCGGCTATGCCCCGGTTTTGATGTGTGTAAAATGCGGCTGGCATCAAAGCTGCAAACGTTGCGCTTGTAATATGATTTATCATCAATCAAGCAATGATTTACGCTGCCATCACTGTGGGGCTAGCGCTAGAGTTCCGGAGGATTGCCCACAATGTGCCGCACCAGACATTAAAACCGTTGGCTTGGGTACACAAAGACTGGAAGAAAATTTAAAACAACATTTCCCAGATGCAAAAATTGTGCGCGTTGATCGCGATACGGTGCAAACTAAAAAGCAATTACAAACTGTATTGGATTCTATCCATGACAATAGCACCAATATTTTAATTGGCACGCAAATGCTAGCCAAAGGCCATCATTTTCCAAATTTATCCTTAGTTGCAATAATTGATATTGATAGTGCTTTGTTTAGTGCAGATTTTCGCGCTACTGAGCGAATCGGTCAATTAATCACCCAAGTGTCTGGTCGCACCGGGCGCGGCACAACACCAGGCAAGGTAATCTTGCAAACAACGCAACCCGACAATCCATTATTACAAACCTTAATTTATCAAGGATTCCATCCGTTTTTGAACCAGATATATCAAGAACGTCGCGAAGCTCAATTACCTCCTTACAGTTATCAAGTTTTACTCCGCGCGGAGAGCAAACTACCTGCGATTGCGAATGATTTCTTACATAGCGTCAGAGAGCTAAGTGGTCCACATACAGCTATGCACATTCTTGGACCAATTCCTGCGCCAATGGAAAAGCGACAAGGTTTCTATCGCGCACAATTATTATTTCAAGCCGATAAGCGTTCCGTCTTACAAGAATTCTTGCTCAAGAAGATACCATTGATTGAAGATTTAAAGTTGGCACGCCGCGGTCGTTGGTCAATCGACGTTGATCCATTAGATATGTATTGACGCCTTATGGTAAAATGCTGTCTTTAATCAAATACAAATCATGGTTGATGAAAGATGACTAACAATCGAAGTAGTTTGTGGCAACGGTACCATCAATGTAAGGCACGCCGTTCAAATACGAAAGCAGCTAAATTTTCGCTGGCTAAAATTATGCCCCAAGTACCCCATCTTGGTTCCTTAGTATTGGGCGTCTTAATTGGCATATTCCTAACCAGCCTAATGGTATTTGCTTTTTCCACTTCAGATATAACCTTAAAAATACCAACCGGTAGTACCATCGAAGCTAGAACCACAGACCAAGAGCTTACAGAAATAGTCGGGGTCGCGGAACCTGAAGTTACAAAAGATAATACCAAAACCCAAGTTATCGCGGTTCAAGAGCCCAAATTTGATTTTTATACTGAATTAGCGCAGAATCATCAGCCCGAAGTTATAGAGACAACTGTTAAAAAAGAACCAACTGCATCGATTAAACCAGTTGCTGCGCCTAAACCTCAAAGCTTAGCCTTGAAATCTAACCAAAAGACCATAAATGAATACTTAGTACAGGCAGGCTCATTCCGCCGTTTAGCTGATGCAGATGCTTTAAAAGCCAAATTAGCCTTAAACGGTTTTCGTTCCAAAATAGAGTCAAATAAAACTTCAAATGGCGAGATATGGTCCAAAGTGGTTTTAGGACCACTGCCAACAGAACAAAGTGCCAAAGAATTGCAAAAAGTACTTAAATCCCTAGATGTAGAAAGTATTTTAGTATTACACCGGGTAGAGAACCAGCGAGGTTAAAAATTGGAGCAATACAGAGGTACTACCATAGTTTGTGTGCGACGCAATGACATGGTAGTGGTAGGCGGCGATGGCCAAGTTTCAATGGGTAATACCATTTTAAAAGGCAATGCACGTAAAGTACGTCGTTTATATAAAGATAAAGTAATTGCTGGTTTTGCTGGCGGCACAGCTGATGCATTTACCTTGTTTGAACGTTTCGAAGCTAAATTAGAAACATATCAAGGACACCTGATGCGTGCGGCTGTAGAACTAGCCAAAGATTGGCGCACCGATAAAATATTACGTCGCTTGGAAGCGTTACTTTGCGTTGCCGACAAAAAGGATTCTTTAATCATCACTGGCAACGGCGATGTGATTGAACCAGAAGAAGGAATTATTGCCATAGGATCTGGTGGCCCTTTTGCTTTGGCCGCAGCCAAAGCACTAATAAAAAATACACAGTTAACCGCTGAGCAAATCGTGGTGGAAGCACTGAAAATTGCCGGTGATATTTGTGTATTTACGAACCATAATCGAACCATAGAAACTCTGGAAAGCAGTATATGAGTACCGTAAAATCAGTTGATTTACTACCGCAACAAATTGTAAGTGAATTAGACAAACATATTATTGGCCAACACGATGCAAAACGCGCTGTTGCTATTGCATTACGCAATCGCTTTCGCCGTATGCATGTTGATCCTAAATTACGTAATGAAATTACGCCAAAAAACATTTTGATGATCGGCCCCACCGGTGTAGGTAAAACTGAAATTGCGCGGCGTTTGGCAAAATTGGCTAATGCGCCTTTTATTAAAATTGAAGCAACCAAGTTTACTGAAGTTGGTTACGTTGGTCGCGATGTTGATTCTATTGTGCGCGATTTAGTAGACATAGCAATTAAATTGATTCGCGAGGAAGCATACGAAGGCGTCAAAGAAAGCGCGGATAAAGCTGCTGAAGAACGAATTCTAAATGCTTTACTACCTGGTGCAAAGCATGGTGAAACTAACGATAGCGAAGATCTACAGGCTACTAAAGAACTGTTTCTCAAAAAATTACAGAATGGCGAATTGGATGATAAAGAAATAGAAATTGAAGTGGCTTCAGCTTCTATCGGCGTAGAGATTATGGCGCCGCCTGGCATGGAAGAAATGTCCAATCAACTACAAAGCATTTTTCAAAACATGTCGAGCGAGCGTACTCGTTTACGCAAATTAAGCGTCAAAGATGCCCGCAAAATTTTACGTGAAGAGGAATCGAGCAAACTAGTCAATAGCGATGAATTAAAAACCCAGGCAATTGAACGCGTAGAACAATCAGGCATCGTATTTCTTGATGAAATTGATAAAATTACGCAACGCTCTGATCGCAATGGGGCAGATGTTTCGCGCGAAGGGGTACAAAGAGATCTGCTCCCTTTAATTGAAGGTTGTACGGTTACCACTAAATATGGCTCTGTTAATACCGATCATATTTTATTTATCGCTTCAGGTTCGTTCCATTTATCCAAGCCTTCGGATCTGATTCCTGAACTGCAAGGTCGTTTACCAATTCGAGTCGAATTAAAAGCACTATTACCAGAAGATTTTATTCGAATTTTGACCGAGCCGGATGCAAGTTTAACCAATCAATATATAGGATTGTTGGAAACTGAAGGGGTTAAATTGGAGTTCAGCAAGGATGGTATTGAACGACTCGCAGACTTAGCTTGGCGCATTAATGAACGCACTGAAAATATAGGCGCACGCCGTTTACACACGGTAGTAGAAAAATTACTCGAAGATATTTCTTTCCGTGCTTCAGAGCTCAAAGATAAGAAAATAGACATCGATGCCAAATATGTTGATGCACAAATTGGCGAGTTATGTAAAGATGATGATTTAAGTCGTTTCATTCTGTAGGTAACAATTATGGACAATACCACTACTGATTTTGGCTTCCAACAAGTGCCAGTGGAGGAAAAATCAAAATTAGTAGATCGAGTATTTAGTTCTGTAGCCAGCAAATATGATCTAATGAATGACTTGATGTCATTTGGTATTCATCGACTCTGGAAAAAAATCGCCGTTCAACATTGCGCTATCCGAGCTGGACAAACTGTACTGGATTTGGCGGGCGGAACTGGTGATTTGACGCGTGCATTTGCCGCCGAGCTTGGCGAGCACGGGCAAGTCTATTTGGCTGATATTAATGCGGCAATGTTGCAAGCTGGGCGCGATAAATTACTCAACTCTGGCTTGGCCAATATTAAATATCTACAAGTGGATGCCCAAGCACTATCTTTTGCCAACAATAGTTTCGATTGTATTGCAATTGGCTTTGGTTTACGCAATGTAACCGATAAGAAACAAGCCTTAATTGAAATGTTACGCATTCTAAAACCGGGTGGCCGTGTGGTTATTCTAGAATTTTCGAAACCAATCTACGAACAATTAAACAGCGCTTATGATTTGTATTCGTTAAAAATATTACCCTTACTTGGCAAGTTGGTTGCCAATGATGCGGATAGCTATCAGTATTTGGCTGAATCAATCCGCCGGCATCCAAATCAAGAAGAGTTAAAAGCCTTATTAGAGGATGTAGGTTTTGAACGTTGCAGTTATCATAATCTCAGTGGCGGGATCTGCGCAATTCACAAGGGATTCAAATTTTGATTTTAGAATATACGCTGAACAAAATTCTACGCTTAGCACCGAATGAATATCAGCAACAGCTTGCCGGAAAAAATGTTGAAATTTATTGTACTGATTTTAATAAGAAATTATATATCCTTTTTAGCCTCGATTATGTGCATCTAAGCTTACAAGCACCAACACAAATTGATACAACTATTAGTGGCCCTTTGAATGGATTTATTCACTTAATTCTAAATAAACAACAAGCAGACTTACGCGCACACGATATGAAAATTTATGGCGATTTGTTTTGTGCGGAAAGTCTACAAAAATTAATGGCCAACTTGGATATTGATTGGGAAGAAGAACTATCTAAATATACTAATGACGCCATAGCGCATCAAATCTGTCTGCGCCTTAATCAGTTACGCAATTATCAACAAAGAAGCAGCGACAGTCTTGCTGGCATGATAACCGAGTACTTACAAGAAGAAGCCCGCATCTTACCGACTAAATCTGAAGTAGATGAATTTATGCAAGAAGTAGATCAATTACGTTTGGCGGTGGATCGATTAGCTGCGAGGATTGAAGCATATGAAAATAATTAACAATCTTATACGCATAGCATACATAAATTATGTTTTGTTAAAACAACTGGCACGAATCAATCAACCAATAGGGGTGCGCATGCGTGAAGCATGTGAAGAACTAGGCCCAATTTTTATTAAATTTGGGCAGTTATTATCCACCAGGGTTGATATGTTACCAGAAGCAACCATTATGGAGTTGGCCAAGCTGCAGGATCAAGTTCCACCCTTTGCTGGTAAACAGGCACAAAATGCTGTAGAAAAATCTTTACGCAAACCAATTCACGAACTTTATAGCCATTTCGATATCGTACCGCTCGCATCTGCTTCTATTGCTCAGGTGCATGGCGCAACTACCTTAGATGGCAAAGATGTAGTAGTAAAAATCTTACGCCCCAACATTAAAAAATTAGTCACGCGTGACTTAGATATTTTAGCCTTTTTAGCTAAGACATCAGCTCCGTTTTCCAAAACTTTAAGGCAATTTAAGCCGTACGAGATGGTTTTGGAAATTAAGCAATGCATGCTTGACGAGCTGGACTTAATGCGTGAGGCTGCTAGCGCTTCGCAATTACAACGTAATTTTGTCGATTCACCTTTGTTATATGTGCCTACGGTATATTGGAATTTAACTAGCAACAGTGTTTTAACTCTCGAGAGAATATACGGAGTGCAGATTTCTAATCTAGCTGAATTAAGAGCAAGTAAAGTAGATTTGCATCTGTTAGCACAACGCGGAGTTGAAATATTTTTTACCCAAGCATTTCGTGATCGTTTTTTTCATGCGGATATGCATCCTGGTAATATTTGGGTTTCCGTGCAACAACCAAACAATCCACAATATTTGGCTTTAGATTTTGGGATTATGGGTACGCTAACTCCAGCCGATCAATATTATTTAGCTGAAAATTTTTTAGCCTTCTTTAAACGCGATTACCAACGTGTTGCCCAATTGCACTGGGAATCTGGTTGGGTACCCAAAAATACCCGTCTTAATGAGTTTGAAGCGGCTATTCGTTGTGTTTGTGAACCTATCTTCGCCAAACCATTGAAAGAAATTTCATTTGCCCAAACATTATTGCGTTTGTTTCAAACCGCTCGGCGCTTTGATATTCAGATCCAACCACAATTGATTTTATTTCAAAAAACATTGTTTACTGTAGAAGGAATGGGACGTCAATTATATCCAGACTTGGATTTATGGAACACTGCACTGCCACTCCTAGAAGAATGGCAAAAGCAACGTTTAGGCAGCAATATGCTGCTGCGTAAAATCAAAACCCATGCCCCAGCCTGGTTAGAAAAATTGCCGGATCTGCCTGGATTAGTTTACAAAGCTCTACAAAGTACACAGAGCGAGAATATAAACTTCAACCTAGCACCAAATCAGCGCAACAATACAGCTGCAATTACCCCCGCAGTTTGGTATTATTTTGTGTTAGGCGCAGTTTCAGCTACATTATTAATAACAATCTGGTTAAGGTTTTAAGATGAACGACTGTATTTTTTGCAAAATCGTCTCTGGTGATATGGATACACGCTTTATTTATGAAGATGAGCAGGTGGCGGTATTTCCTGATATTCATCCCAAAGCAACTACCCATTTATTGGTAACACCCAAAAAGCATATCACTAGTCTAAATGAAATAACCGATCAAGACAGCAAATTAATGGCGCATATGATTAATGTGTTACCTAAAATTGCACATGAATTAGGTATTAAAGGTTTTAGAACGGTAATTAATACTGGGCGCGAAGGCGGCCAAGAAATTGATCATCTGCATTTTCACTTACTGGCCGGTTCTTTACCAAAGTTTTAAATAGGGAGATATTATGCTCAACAGCATCAGTCCTGGATCATTAATCCTAACTACTCTAGTGGTGATTTTACTCTTTGGAACCAAAAAGCTGCGTACGATTGGTGAAGATTTGGGGCATGCGGTGCGTGGCTTTCGCAAAGCTCTCAATGGTGAAGATTTAGAAAAGAAAGACTAATGTATGTATAAATACATTTATGAATTACGTGATCGTATTTTACGTTGCTTATTTGTTCTAGGGTTATTATTTTTTAGCTGTTTCTACTTTTCTAACGATCTATATTCATTGCTCGCTAGACCAATGCTATCACAGCTACCAGATGCACAGTTAATAACCACGCAAGTTACTGCGCCATTTATGGTACCAATGCAGCTAAGTTTTATTGTTGCCGTACTAATTTGCGCCCCATATATATTGTACAACGTTTGGATGTTTGTACGCCCCGGATTGTATCCACATGAACGAAAAAATATCGCGCCCTTATTAATTTTGAGCAGTATTTTGTTTTATTGCGGTATTGCCTTTGCTTTTTTTATTGTCTGTCCAGTCGCCTTAAAATTTTTTGTCAGTAGCGCACCGGCTGAAGTAAAGGTGCTACTTGATATTGGTAATTTTATGGATTTTATTGTTACCGTGGCATTAGCATGTGGTGTGGCGTTTCAAATTCCGATCCTCACAAATCTCATAATACGTAGCGGAATTGTAACCAAACAACAATTAGCGGCTAAACGCAAACATGTAATTGTCTTAGCATTAGTGCTTGGTATGTTATTGGCACCACCGGACGTATTCTCGCAAATTTTACTTGCCATACCTATGTGGGGTTTATTTGAATTAGGTCTGCTATTTTCGAGTTCAAAGACTAATCAAATATTATCAAGTAACTAGTATTTGTGACTTGAGTGCACATGCATCAATATAATTTATACTATATTTAAAATAAAAAAAGTGAGAGTAGTATGCCCTTTAATAGCCCTAGTGAAATTGAATTAAATTTTATTTGGCTCGGTGGCAAAGAAATGCCAGCTATTGATATGCAAAACTTACTCAAAATCATGGCCGAAAATCCAGAAGTAAGTATAAATATCTGGGTTGATTCAAAAGAGACATACAATGCAATCTCAAAGCAAATGAGCACTTTTAAATCTACTGTTGAAAAAAAGACTAATAAAAAAATCAGTTACGCAAACTTGTCTTTCAAACAAATTAGTAAAGCAGGGCTGCAAATTCCAGATGAAATCGATGAATTACTTATAGCAACTATTGACGCACAGCTCTGGGCAGCCGCCTCTGATATCTATCGTGTGCTGATTTTAACTCGTAAGGACGAAAAATCTAAGCATGCTAGATTCTACTATGAAGCGGACAACAAAATGTCGCCAAAATTATTCGATTTCTTCGCAAATAGAGATGCAGCTGGTACCGCTCTGTCATCAAATAACGGTATGGCTTTGTTTTCACCACAACATATAAGACAAGATATGTTTTATATCGATGTAACTTCCAAAAATGGCAGTGTGTTTGCACAGAACATGCGCCAGCACCTTATAACATACCTATGCGATCCTATTATGCAAGTATATTTTAAGGAGTTATTGCACAATGCTAAGAATGGTGGGTTAAATGCAGAAGATGTAATGTGTAGTTATGGAATGATTGTGCAAAGTATGTTTAGAATGAATTTTATGACAGATAATCCGTCCAAACTTTATAGTTTGGCTGATCATATAGTGCCTATGGAATCAATCAGAGAACTTATTGGGCCTGTCGATTATACTAAAGCACAGTCTTGGGCCACGCCTGGAAAAAGGCCAATAGATGATGGGATCCTAGATTTGTGTATTTTTGTTAGAATGGCTGAATTGAGTGATAAATCTGGTGAAATATTAAAATTCTTTTTTGCTTTCGCCTCGCATAAATTTGGAACTAGAATTTATAGTAAGCAAGAATTTATGGCGGCTGTTAATGATGCTTTGACTAAACTGTATAAAGACAAGCCTTTACCTGCTTGGTTTACTACCTATCAAGAATTAGATAGTTCAACAAGAGTTACATCGAAACATCGACGGAGTTAACCATGACTTGGAAATATACCAAAATTCGCAATACTAAGACTTTTAGCAGTGATGATGAATCATTTCCAATCGCCAGGCTTGTCTTTGAAAAACCAGGTTTAACTATTATATTTCGTACCCCAGTCAATGAAGAACTCCGAAGTAAGCTAGGAGAAAAAATACCTGGCAATTCACAAGCAGATAAATATCTAATTCCAAATGTGCTTAATAGTGAAGGTAAATACAACCGGGACTTATTAAAGCAAATCTCGTCTATCCTTACTAATCGTGCAAATAAGAAATTAATTATCGATTTAATTATATCAGCTCAGGATGAAGAGAAAAATAAACGATCAGCAACAACGACTGATTATTTGCAAAGTTTAGGTTTATCAGGCGGTTATTTTCCTTCGCAACAAGATAATCAATCTAGTTTGTTCACCCCATCTAATCAACGCGCGGGGCAAGAAAATACAACACAAAGTAGAGCAGTAAATCAAGATCAAAACCAAGAAGAAGAAGATGATCCATATCAATTTAGAGTGCCGCATCGATTAGAACGCGGCTATGGAATTCGTTTTGATCTAAGCAGATATCCAGGTTTTGCCGAACAAGCAGAGGCAGTACGGGAGCGGATGCTAGCTGATATGCGTGATTCCGAGTCACGTAGAGAAGATATACAAGAACAACATGTAAAATGTGAGCGTATGTTGAGTGATTTGGAGCGCGCATATTCTACTGTTTCAGCCAGCGATCAACAAGAACACCTAACAAGAATCAAGGATTTAACAGATGAACAAGGAACCATTCTAAGAGAAAAAGGCTTAACTTGTTGTATGACATTAGCTCCGTTCGAATTCCCAGTTAAAGTTGTAGAAAAAGATAGTAATGGTAGCGAACACATTTCATTTTTTGAAAAAGATTTTATAATCGCTTGGATTCGTAATCTTGATCAGAATAATGTTCTACCATCAAATCCACTAAATAGAAATTTAATTGTAAATATTATGCCTGCACCAGAGATCTTCACCAAGATTGCACAGGCATTGGAACCACCAGAGCCACCAACTGGATCGCACGGTTTAAAGGCTACGTAGCTTTAACTGGCAAGTTCATTGGTAGCCTGTACCAGTGCTGCAGTAATCGCTGGCTCTTTCGCAACGTGCCCGGCATGACGAATTATTTCTAATCTAGATTCTGGCCAAGCCTGGCTAAGTTCATATGAAGTTTCTAATGGGCAAACCATATCATATCTTCCATGCACGATAATGCCTGGTATATGCGCAATTTTGCTAATATTGTTTAAAATTTGATTTTCTTCAATAAATAATTTGTTGAGAAAATAATGCGTCTCTAAGGTTGCGATTCCAAGCGCAAAATGCGTATTGGTAAATTTCTTTTCATTATCCGGATTCACTTCTAAAGTTGAGCATTCTGCTTCCCATAAGCCCCAACTTTTAGCCACCGCAAAATGTCGAATATCATCCTGACCATGTAACAAATCATAATAACCTTTAATTAGATCGCCGCGGTTCTCTGGCGAAACCGCAGATATAAATTTCTCCCAATACTCGGGGAAAAATCTTGATACACCCTCTGGCTTAAACAACCAATCTAATTCTTTTTGACGCCCCAAGAATACGCCGCGCAAGATCATTGCGGCAACATTTTGCGGATATTTTTCTGCGTATAACAAAGCTAAGGTCGCACCCCAAGAGCCACCAAACAGCATCCATTTGCGTAC
>CAYPGU010000059.1:0-10886 GCA_964409995.1 uncultured Legionellaceae bacterium
TCTGCTGATTAATGCAACTGATTATGGTCGTTTTCAAGATAAAATGCGTACTGGTACTACACAAATGTATATTTGGGCTTGGGGTGCTGATTATCCAGACCCAGAAAACTTTTTATTTCTTTTATATGGACCAAACTCTAAAGTAAAGAATGATGGCGAAAATGCAAGCAACTATAACAGCCCAGAGTTTAATCAACTATTCGACCAATTTAAGAAACTAGGTGATCGCCCGGAACGATTGGCTCTAATTCAACAAATGCTCAAGATACTGGATGATGATTTACCTTGGATATACGGTTATTATCCCCAATCATTTGGTTTGCGTAATCCTTGGTATAATATTAGCAAACCTAACATGATGGCAAATAATACTTTGAAGTATATTAGTATTGATCCAGAATTACGTGCCAAACTGCGCGTGCAACGTAATCAGGCCATCGTTTGGCCATTTTTTATCTTTCTGCTAGCAGTTGGGTTAATCATCTTGCCAGCAATTATTAGTTATCGACGCAGTGAAAATGCGACTGCGAAGAGGGTGAATTAATGGGAGCATATATTTTACGGCGCATTTTGTATGCTATTCCGGTTCTAATTGGGATTAATATCTTGACCTTTGCTTTGTTTTTCTTGGTTAATTCACCTGATAACATAGCACATATGCAATTAGGCAATCGGTACGTGACACAAGATCAAATTGACAATTGGAAAATGACTCATGGCTATCATTTACCTTTATTCTATAATTTTGAGCAACACAGTTTAACGCAAACTATTTTTTGGCAAAAATCAATTAAATTATTTGCATTTGACTTTGGAGTTTCTGATAGTGGGCGTGATATTGGGCAGGCGATAGCAGATCGTTATGGGCCTAGTTTAAGTATTGCAATACCTGCCTTAATCCTTGCCTTGATATTAGATATTGTTGTGGCCATGTTGATGGCATTTTTTCGTGGCACATATATAGATACTTGGGGTTTAATCATTTGTGTGATATTGCTCTCTATATCTGCATTATTCTTTATTATCGGTGGACAATATTTATTTGCCCACATTTTAAAATGGGTGCCTATTTCTGGTTATGCAGATGGCCTGAGCAGTTTTAAATTTATAGTTTTACCAGTCATGGTAAGTGTCATTGCTGGTTTGGGGGCAGGTGCGCGCTGGTATCGGAGCTTTTTTACAGAAGAGCTACAAAAGGATTATGTACGTACTGCGCGAGCTAAGGGTTTGCCAGAAACTACGGTATTGTTTAAGCATGTATTACGCAATGCTTTGATTCCGATTTTAACTGGCATAGTCGTGGTCTTGCCTTCGTTGTTTATGGGTAGTCTACTAATTGAATCATTTTTTGCAATTCCTGGGCTTGGAAGCTATACCATGGATGCAATATTAAACCAAGATTTTGCTATTGTACGTGCGATGGTGTTTTTGGGTTCGGTGTTATATATCTTGGGATTGTTGTTGACTGATATTTCGTATGTGTTGGTAGATCCAAGAGTTAAGCTGACATAGATCCCGGGTCTCGCGCAGGGCGCTTGCCCGGGATGACAGTGAACAACGTCATCCCGGTAGCGGCGAGCTGCATGCGGCAAGCGCCATTCACAGGGAAGTGAATGACGGCTTACAAGCTTGCCAGGATGGCTAAGCGAGTAAGTTACGCGAACCGAGATCCAGTTGTGTCATCCCGGGCAAGCGCCCTGCGCGAGACCCGGGACCCAGTTGTGTCATCCCGGGCAAGCGCCCTGCGCGAGACCCGGGACCCAGTTGTGTCATCCCGGTCGCGTGTTACGCGAACCGGGATCCAGTTGCTAAATAGGAAAAGTATGCCAGTAATATTATGGACCGATGCACTAATTTTTTTACTCTGCGCAGTAGTAGCCTGGCAATTCTTTACACAAAGAAATAACCCAGCATTAAAGCGGTCATGGAGCAAAGCATACCGTCATCCTACTCGGATGATCGCTATGATGGTGCTGTTGTTTTATGTAACATTAGGGTTGTTGGATTCATTGCATTATCGAAGTGCGGGGGTAACAGCTAGCGGACAGCATGTTTATTCAAATAAAATCAGCAGTGTCTTGGATTGGATTTTATTACCATCCTCAGCACAACAGGAAACTAGCTACTCAGCACCTTTTGCAACTGAGTTGTTTAATAAAGAAATGGACAAAAGTCCAGAAGGAACTATTATTTGGCGAAGCACTAAACTAGAATATGTGCAAGAAAAACCGATTGTTGAATTAGTAACCAAAGGCGCAGCGCAAGGGCTAGGCGCCGGACTGTTAATCACACTCATATTCTGGTTACTTAGCGTTAAATTATTTCAGCAGCGCTGGTCATTTCGCTCGCCATGGTTTGTAGGCTGGATCAGCTTAATGTTGGTATTAATGTTGGCAGCAGTTTGCAAACAGTTGAGCCAGTACTACCATATTTTGGGCACTGACAAAGTTGGTACAGATATATTCTACGCTTCATTGAAGAGTATACGCACTGGCCTAATTATTGGCACTTTAACTACACTTATTACTATGCCATTTGCGATCCTCTTTGGAGCTCTGGCCGGTTACTTGCGTGGTTGGGTGGACGATGCAATTCAGTATTTGTATACTACCATCAGTTCTGTGCCAGGTGTGTTATTAATAGCTGCTGGAGTGCTATCGCTAGATGCAGTGATGCAGCGTAACATGGAATCATTTGGTCTGGTTGAACAACGTGCTGATATGCGTTTGCTTTTGTTGTGTTGTATTTTAGGTTTAACTAGTTGGACTAGCTTATGTAGAATACTGCGCGGTGAAACTCTTAAAATGCGTGAACACGAGTTTGTCTTGGCTGCTAGAGTTATGGGATTGAGTAGTTTGCAGATTATACGCAAACATATTGTTCCAAATTTACTGCACATAATTTTAATTGCCTTAGTGTTAGATTTTAGCGGTTTAGTATTAGCTGAAGCTGTGTTGTCTTATGTTGGCGTTGGAGTAGATCCAAGTAGCTTCAGTTGGGGAAATATGATCAATAGCGCACGCATGGAATTAGGTCGCGATCCAATTATTTGGTGGTCGTTAACAGGGGCGTTTATTTTTATGTTCGGATTGGTTCTGTCAGCAAACGTATTTGCTGATGGTGTGCGTGATGCGTTCGATGCAAAGGCTGAATAATGTTTAAAATTGCTAATCTTTCCACTGAAATTCTTGATGATCAACAGCAGTACAAGCAAATTATTAATAATATAAGTTTTGATATTGAAGCTGGTGAAGTGTTTGCATTAATCGGTGAGTCCGGCAGTGGCAAAACTATGACGGCACTCTCTATAATGCGACTATTACCTAATACCGCGCGTTTTTTTAACAATAGCGAAATTATATTACATGGCAAAAATTTATTGAATTTGCCTGAAAAAACAATGCGAACTATTCGTGGCGCAGATATAGGCATGATTTTTCAAGATCCGATGACTAGCCTTAATCCTGTGTTAACGATCGGTTCTCAAATAGCTGAAGTATTGCGCATACATCGGCAATTGGTCGGTCGCCAATCCTATATTGAAGTGTTACGATTACTTGATGCAATGCGTATTCCAGATGCAGTGCGCCGATACAATAGTTACCCGCACGAGCTATCCGGTGGTATGAAACAGCGCGTTATGATTGCCATGGCCTTAGCCTGTAAACCAAGCTTACTTATTGCAGATGAACCAACTACGGCTTTAGATGTTACGACTCAAGCACAAATTTTAAAGTTGTTGCAAGAAATCCAACGTCAAGAAAATATGGCAATGCTGCTTATTACACATAATTTAGCTGTTGCTGCTCAGTTAGCTGATCACATAGCCGTAATGCAAAATGGTCGAATAGTTGAACAGAATACAAGGGAAAAATTCTTTAATTCTCCACAACATGCTTATTCGCGCAAACTTTTAACTAGTTTGCCGGCATTGATTGATTTGCCAAATCACGATTTGCAACAAGAATCAAAAGTGTTATTACAGGTACAGGATTTAAAGGTGTATTTCCCTATAAAACAAGGGCTTTTTCGTCGTACTACTGGTTATGTGCAAGCTGTAGATGGAGTAAGTTTTGAGCTCAATGCAGGTGAAACTTTAGCTTTGGTTGGAGAATCTGGAAGTGGTAAGACCACGGTTGCTAAGGCAATATTAGGCTTGTATAAAGAAGCGAGTGGAACAATTGAGTATGCTGGACAAAATTTATTGGATTTTAAATCAAAACAAATACGTAGCTTAAGAAATGACATTCAAATTATTTTTCAAGATCCGTATTCAGCGCTTGATCCTAAGCTAAGAATCAACGAAAGTTTAGCAGAAGGATTAATTGCGCAAGGTAAGTTTAAAACTAGTAAGGATTGCTCAGCATTATTAGATGAATTACTAGTACAAGTAGGTTTGAATCCAGAATTTAAAATGCGTTTTCCGCATGAATTATCTGGTGGTGAGCGCCAAAGAGTATGTATTGCGCGTGCTTTAACTGTTGAGCCTAAAATAATAGTATGTGATGAGCCAACTAGTTCCTTAGATGTTTCGATCCAAGCACAAATAATAAATTTGCTGCATTCTTTACAAACTGCAAAAAACTTAACTTATTTATTCATTTCGCATGATTTAATGTTGGTAAATCTCTTAGCGCACAAAGTAGCGGTGATGTATAAAGGAAAAATCGTCGAATATGGTCCAGTACAGGCGGTCTTAACTAATCCACAACATGAATATACTAAACAATTAATGACAGCAAATCTTAAGATTGAGCGCGAAAGTTAATTTGCAAACTATGTGACTCTACAACAAGTTAATCGATTATGCTAATATTTACAAATACGCACCTTAGCCAAGGAAATGAGGCATGACAGTACGCAGGCACAAATTTTTAATCTGGGCTTTGGGGATATTGCTCCTAGTTAATCTTGGGTATTATGCATACATAGGATATGTTAAATACCAAGCAAACAAAGTATATAAAACTAGACAGCCTGGTGTGGTAAATATCTATATCAATGCTATACCTAAATCAGCAAGCGATCACGTTGCAGAAATGATGATATCAATCGCTAAATATAGACGTGAAAATTTAACGCGAGGTCATTTTCCTGATGAATATTTCTATTCAGTAATTCTAAACAACACAGAGCCAGATGATAGATGGTTGTTTAAGCAACATTTATCGCCAACTGTAGCTAATCTTGATACTTATAAAAGAATTACTAATAAACTAGTATTGCATTTGCGCGATCCTAGGGAAGTAATTTTGTCCTGGGTGCATCATTTGGATGCAGATTACAAACCAGATAGAAAGTTAGTTGATGGTTATTACTCTAAATCATTTGAAGAAAAGCTTGATTGGAACATTGAAAATACATTACCAAAAATAATAGCATGGATACAAGGCTGGCTAGAGATAAAGGAGCAGGAAGACAACAAACCTAATGGTTTGAAAATTATGATTACTACTTATGATGAAATGCTAAAAGATGAGCTGGCGCTTTTCAAAAAAATTATCAAATTCTATGATCTTTCTACGTATGCACTTAATAATTATCAACCGATTCCTAAAACTCAAGCTAGACATTTTAGGCGCGGTGATAGAAACGAGTGGCGCACAGTATTTAGTACTGAACAAAAACAAAAAATGGCTGCAATTATTCCGGCCGATCTGCTGAAACGATTCAAGTGGGATACATCTTATGATTAAAAAACGTTGGGCATTTTATGCGTTACTATTAGGTTTTGGTCTTGGAGCAAACATAGATTTATTTAAAGCAACATATACATCAGCACAGCAGTATCTTGCGGAACGTAAAATGTACCAAGAATTAGAGAATGAAAATATTGTAGTATCTTTCACAACTACACCGCATAGAATTAACGATTTAAAACATGTGCTAGATCAATTATCAGCTCAGAATGCACCAATAAAGCAAATTTATATAAGCGTGCCATATATTTTTAAACGTGACAATATAGAATATGTAATCCCTGATTGGCTAAAGACATATCCAAAAGTTACAATACTACGCACCGAAGATTATGGTCCTGGCACTAAATTGCTTGGTGTTTTGGCCAAAGGTAACTTGCCTCCAGAATCTATAGTCATTACTGTTGATGATGATATAAATTATCCTAAAAATTTAATTCTGCAATTAGCCTACAAAGCTAAGCAATACCCAGATAGAGCAATTGGAATCTCAGGAGTAAATGTATATTACAATTACGATGGCAATATCATTGCCTCTTGGGGTAATGGTTTAACTCAACTTTATAAACCAGATGCACAAGTGGCAATTTTGGAAGGATTTGGTGGTGTTGCATATAGGCCTAAATTCTTTGATAAAGATATTTTTGAATTGGCCAACGCGCCGCGTGATTGTTATAATAGCGATGATTTATATATTTCATTTTATTTAGCTAAGCATAATGTGCCGCGCCAAGTTCTAATGAATGATTATATCGATCGGGAAGATATTGCTTGGAATGAACCAATAGGTATGAATAATGATGCTTTACATAAGCTAGGGCCACCAATTGATAAACATGTATCTTGCATCAAGTATATGAAGCAGAATGACCCTGAGGTTAAGTTCTAATACGTTTACAGCTAGAAAACATATTTGTAATATGGACGCCTGAGGCCATGGAGAGAGCCGGAATAGAAAATGCATAGCATTTTCCCGGCGAGCGCCATTTACAAGGATGTAAATGGCCTCTTTCAAGCGTGCCAGGATGGCTAAGCGAGAAAGCCGAAAGCGAGCGTACAGGGATGTATTTACAGCGGTCCAGATTACAAATATGTTTTCTAGCTTCCAACTAAAGTATCAAAATCCTCACCGCGTGATTCAATAATCTCACGCAAAGATTTTAATGCCTCAGATTGAAGTTGGCGCACGCGTTCGCGGGTTAAACCGATTTCTATCCCGGTTTGTTCAAGAGTAGTAGGTTCATGATCATTCAAGCCAAATCTGCGTTCAATAACCGCACGTTGCATTACAGTAAGTTTATCTAGCCAACGCGAGATATGAGTTCTTAAATTTGTAGCTAACGCAATTTGTGCAGGATCAGCACAGTTGCTACCGATCGTGTCTGACAATGGTTTGTTTATGTCTTCAGAGATAGGCATATCAATTGAAATTACGCGTTCGTTTAATGCCAGTGTTTTTTCAACTTCTGCTATAGGTTTATTTATTTTCTTGGCAATTTCTTCAATAGTTGGTTCGTGATCCAATTCTTTAGCTAATTCACGACTCACACGTAAACAAGAATTTAAACGCTTGACTACGTGCACTGGTAATCTAATGGTTCGGTTTTGGCTCATTATTGCGCGTTCAATAGTTTGTTGGATCCACCATGCGCCATATGTGGAAAATCTAAAGCCTAATTCTGGATCAAACTTTTCAACCGCGCGAATTAAACCAATGTTGCCTTCTTCAATTAGATCAAGGATTGGCATACCACTACGAATATAGCGACGAGCAATTTTTACTACCAAGCGTAAGTTGCTTTCAATCATTCTATTTTTTGCAGTTGGATCGCCTTTTTGCATTTGACGGGCAAAATAAACTTCTTCATCTTTAGTTAATAATGGAGCTGCACCAATCTCTCTTAAATAGATATCGGTTGGATCTGGTGATTTTTCTTCGTAGGTATATTCTGAGCTTTCTATTTCTTCATTCGGATCTTCATTGTCTCGAGCAGGTTGCAGCATAGTTCCTTGTTTAACCTTGGCACTTAATTGCTTAATCTCCGCAACGATCATTTCATTCGATATGCTATCGAGATCGGTTTCTTCAATCTTTGCGGTCTGCTGTTGGGTATTTAATGTGTACATGCAACTCACCCTTAATCGTCTTAATAATAAATTCGGCCCCGCAAGCCACAACTTTAGTTTTATGCTTGGGATACAAATAAACAGTAGTAATCACTAGGTCAAAAACTATGTAACGGATATTAGACATCTTTCTAGTTAAGAGTTCCTTTGCCAGTTAAAACAGATTATCAAACTGAATAACGTTGACTTGTATGCAAAGACATGCTAGAAACTTATCCAGCTTTTATGGGGTGTGGGATGGGTGAAGATCAACTGGTAGCGCAAGCTTTAGAAAAGCTGTTGCCTTTTTTTAGAAACGAAGCGACTGGCTGTCATGCTGGTATGAAAGCGGCGTTCCTGCGTTATAATGGTGCCCCGCCAACACCGAAAACTGCCGCAGAAGTTAATGAGCTAGAAATATTGCATTACTGCAATGCGAGATTTAAGCTGGCTGATCTAAATGATGTTACCTCCAAACATCTGCAACGTTTGCTAGTGGTTTTACGCATAAGTTTTTTGCTCAAAGAAGTTGACCCTAGAAATAAATCACAATGCATTTACTCGCCAATTAAACAAACCATAGCTGAAGCAAAACAAGTTGAAGAAACACAGTTAGCAATGGAAACATTTATTGGAGATAGTTTAACGTCAGCTTCAATCACCTTAGAAAAGCTAGAAGAATGCTACACAAAGATTTACCGTGCTTTATCTTCCAATAGAAGAACCGTTGTGCAAACAGGCAAGGCCTTAAAGTTTATTGATGATGGAGCTGTTGCTAGAACTGCCGTGAGTACAATTAGTGCTGTGCTTGATGCAACGAGTAAAGCCATGACTACGCACCCTAATGAGAAGGAAAGGTTAGCGTTATACAGTGAGATGAATGCCAGGGACATGACACGGCCTCTAGATGAAACTAATGAACTACGTAAATGTGATATTTACGCAAGTATTTTTCGTGATCAATTGCCAAAGTTAGAAAAAGCCAACAAAACTCAATACCATTTATTTAACAAGATATTGCGCGAATTATTGTTAAAATATGATTACCCGATTGTTGGTAATGATCGCAAACAATTAAACAAGCGTTTAAGATTTGCAGCTGCTAAATTAGCTACAGCTTTTGAACGAGTAAAAGTAGAGCAACAAATAAGTGGTTATGGCGAAAAGAAATTAAGAAGCGGCTACTATGTTTCTGTTGCTGCAGCGATTCGGCGTGAAATTTTTCCATCCAGAAATTATAATAGCGATTCGCTTGATGTTGTGGAAGCCCTGAAAAAACCAAATAATCTGTTGTCTATAGTCGATAAGCTAAGACGCAACGAGATTATTAATAAATATTTAACACTTATAAAACATATGGCCACCAAAGCAGCTGATCTTTTAGGCTTTGAAGTATCAGATATACCTGCCAGTGCTATCAGTCCTGATGTTGAGACAGATGAGATGGCAGCAATAACTGAGATTATTGCTGATGAGTATGAAAAAAGCCCAGATGCAGATACTCAGCGCGATAGATTCTTACGTAGAATCCGCAAGCTACGTCAAGCTTTGGCTGATCTGATGATGGTTACTGAGGCTAGCCAAGGAATTGATCCACGCGAAGGCATCCGCCAATTACTTGAACCACAAGCTGAAGAATTATTCTTTAGTCGAAACACAAGAATATATGCAGCGAAAAGTCATGTTGATCATCCTAATTCCTATATTAATTTTGCTTTAATTAAGAGTGAACGAGCTGCAGCGTTTGAAAAACTCAAAGATGATGTGGCACAACTTTTGGGTGTTGTTGAAACTGAGATTAAAATTTTGAGCACTCAACGTGGTGATGCGCAACGGCAAGCCAATCTTACAGTAATTGGCCAACGTTTAGGAATTTTGCAATTACAGTTACCGGCTAATGCAGCGAATGGTACTGCAGCAGTATTGCTTCCAGCACAAGAGGCTTGGACAAATATTCATGAAACCTATGTCAACCTTGCCCCGGCTCAACCTGGAGCAGCTCCGGCTGATGTAGTCGCGCCAACTGTGGCGGCCAAAGCTAAAGCTGGCCTACGCCCTCGCTACGATTCTGCATAATACTTTGATGCTTGACTTGCTTGGTGATTTATTTGCTTAATAGTAGATCAATATCTTAAAAGGAATCGCTGTGCATAACGGCAAGTTTTATGCAGCTATAGGAATTTTGTCAGTTTGGCTGTTATTCCAGCCATTAGTTTCGCATGCCTTTCCACGCCATACGCCAAAATGGACCCCAGTTGAGCGGAAGTTTTTAGCTGCCAGCGGTAGACAAAGCACATACCCGCAAGAATATATTGCAGTCTTAGAAACACGTAACCAGTATGAACTTGGTAAACTAACTGCTTTAAGGTTTATCGAGTGGGCCAAAGATAACCCGAATGGGGTTATTGCTTTAACTAGCGGCAACACACCAGAATATTTCATTAAATTTCTTAATTACTATAAACAAAATTGGCAAAATCCAGCAGTCCAGACGGAGTTGCAGTCTTACGGTATTAAACTCAAGCGTTTTCCAAGTACTAAAAATATGAAACTTGTGCAATTGGAAGAAATGTATCCAATGCCACCGAATCACAATAAGAGGATCAGTAGTTACCTCGAAAGATATTATGTAAAAATTCTTGGGCTTAGAAAAGAAAATGTATTGTTGATGGATCTTTCTAACCATGGCATTTTGGCTGAAAAAGGTTTGAAAGTAGTGTTCATGAATGGCAAGGTCGACTTGTCCATCATGGGGCGCAAACCTGCGACGCAACTCGAAGGTTGGCAGCAACAAGCAATTCGCGAAGCACGTGCATATTGCAAAACATACGAAGATAAAATTCGTAGTTGGGGCGGTATTGATTTCTTTGTCGGTGGAATGAGCTATGGCGGCCATTTAGGTTTTAATAAACCAGGCGGAGACTTAAATAGCAAAACTCACATATGCAAGCCGGACTACAGCACCGCAGCACATTCGGCCAAAGATTTGGGTGGTATCGAGCACGCACGTGGGAAAATTGCGATTACAATTGGTTTGGGAACTTTGGCGCTTAAACCAAACGCCGTGATGATTGTACTGGC
>CAYPGU010000060.1:0-10879 GCA_964409995.1 uncultured Legionellaceae bacterium
AGCTTTTTCTGCTTCATTACTTTGTACAAAATTGAAATATACAGTGGGACGACCGGTATTGCAGCACTGGCTTGCGTAACCAAAGCTTTATTTACAGAAATTAAAGCACGTCCACCACAATGTGCAGCCATCTTTTTATTTAATTCTAAGGCAGTCTTTTCTAAATGTTCTTTAGCCATCCCAATAGTACCTTCTCGGTATATAGGATAGGTCATTTGCGGCCCGATGTAAGAATAAGCTATGGTAGTTGCATTTGGAGCTAATACTCCAGCCTGCATCAAAGCATCGATCCATAATTCCCAATCTTCGCCACCCATGACTTTTTCTGTTGCAGCAATCTCTTCTGCCGTAGCTGGGGCAATTTCAACTTGCGATACTACACCGCTCATTACATCTAAGGTTTTGTTTTTGTAGGTAGAACCAATTGGCTTTAAAGCAGAATTATAAACTGTACCAGCGCTATCTTGGCGGCGCGGAGAAGCAAGACTATAAATAACTAAATCTACCGAGCCATGCCAGTCGTGTTTAATACAGTCAATTACTTGTTGTTTCATAGCATCGGAAAATGCGTCACCATTAAGGCTGCGCGCATATAAGCCGGATTGGTGTGCGGCACGTTCAAATGCACTAGAGTTGTACCAACCAGGTGAGGCGGTGCGTTTATCTGCAGCTTCACGCTCAAAGAAAACCCCTAAAGTATTGGCTTCAAAACCAAAGCTGGCAACAATTCTGCTTGCCAAACCATAACCAGTTGAAGCACCAATTACTAATACATTCTTTATTTTTGTATTTAATTTGTTCTGCTGGCGAACGTAATCAATCTGTTCCGCAACTCGTAATTCACATCCAACCGGATGTGCGGTTGTACAAACAAAGCCACGAACTTTAGGTTCAATAATCATATATAACCCCGTTTAAGATTTTTTATACTTAATCTTTGCTTGATCAATTAACGCAGCCTGAAACGACATAAATTCAAGGCGACCTTCCATACCAGCCATTTGTTTACCGACCATTTCCAATAAACTTGAGTCTTCAGCATCATCAACCATTTTGCCTTCTGTGACATTGCTTAAAGCAATGACCACATAATCGCCATTCGGTAAACTGAACCCGTTGGTGGTAAATTTTGAATCAATCGGCTTGCTCATCACAAATGCTTGTTGCCGAATTTGTCGATCAACAGATTTATCATCGCGATCAACATTACGCTCTTTGTGCCATTCTAATCGGTTGCTAGACGCAACCTTGGCTGGGTCGGCGCTATCTTTGATCGCGCTTAAAACCTTTTCACCAAGCTCTTTCGCTTTGGTGCGCGCTTGCAGCATCTTGAGATTTTTAACAATATCGTCACGCACTTCAGCTAAATCTAATTGCCGTTGCGCCTGCTTATCGATAATTCTGATAATTACATAGCTATCATCACTAACACGAATCAAATCACTATTATTTTGCTGCTCGAACACGGCATCGCTAAAAGCAGCGCGTAAAATCGCAGGCGAATCACTAAGACCACTGCCACCTTCACGTGTGAAGTAGTCAGTAGTTTTTAAGGGTAAATCCAATTTGGCACTAACTTCATTTAGTGAACGTGGATTCTCGAACGCTAAATTAGCTAATTCTTCACCTTTTTTCGCAAATGCTTTTTCTGCTTGTTCGCGTTTGTATCTTTCAGTTACAACATTTTTCACGCTGGCAAAATCTTTAACACCACCACCTTTAGTTTCAACGAGTTGAAACACGTGCCAGCCATAATCGCTGCGCACTGGCTTGGTAAAATCACCTTTGTTCTTTAAGCTATATACTTCTGGCGGATAGCTATCGTTGGACGAAATCCACCCCAAATCACCGCCCTTCTCGGCAGTTAACTGATCATCTGAGCCTTTAGCCAAAACCACGAAATCAACGCCTGAATTTAACTGGCTGTAAACAGCATCAATCTTGGCTTTATTTTCTGTCTGTGCATTAGCATCAGCACTTTCTGGAACCGCAATCATGATGTGGCGTAGATGCAATAAGGGAGCGGTACTAAAAGATTGAATATTTTCTTTGTAATATTCTTCTAGCTGTTGGTTGGTTGGGCGAACATCCTGCATCAAATCATCTAGTGATAATTCAACATACTGTAATTTAATTTTTTCAGGAGTTACAAAATTTGCTTTATGCTGATTATAAAAGGCGTCTATTTCATTGCTAGATATCTCCGCTTTTGCTTGCAGTGGAGCAGCAGAAATAACCGTATAACCAAAATCTCGCTTTTGATTGCGAATGGCAATCACTCTTTCAGCTTCATTCTTTAAAACAAACCCAGAAGTAATTATACCCATTTGCAATTGATTGACTAATAGTTCATCACGATGCGCTTGTTCGAAAGTTTCTTCATCTAAATTTAGCTGTTGTAAAAATGTCTGATATTTCTCAATCGAGAACTTATTGTCTTGCTTTAAATTTGGATTGTTACGAATACTGCTGATCAACATTGCATCGCTAACAGCAAAACCATCACGACGTAACGAGCTAATCATGGCTTCTTGTTCGACTAAACTGCGTAAGATTTGTTGTTTAATTTGGGCAGGATTAATAGCCGACATATCAAACTCTTTTTGAGTAGATACGTAACGCAACCAACGGTTGTACATTTCATCCACGGAAAGTGCGGTGATATCTTTGCCATTAACTATCGCTAGGACTGGTGTGGAACGGTCAAAATAACCTGTAACACCCCAAAAGAGAAACACGACGATTATCATCGCTACTATGATCCAAGCAACAACCCCTTGAGCTCTTTCCCTTATCAATTGCATCATAATTGCTAACTCGTGTTGGATTTACGCATATGTGGCGGAGCGGACGGGGCTCGAACCCGCGACCCCCGGCGTGACAGGCCGGTATTCTAACCAACTGAACTACCGCTCCACAAAGATCTGGTGGGTGCTGAGGGGATCGAACCCCCGACCCTCGCCGTGTAAAGGCGATGCTCTACCAGCTGAGCTAAGCACCCGTATTAGCCGAGAAACCCTCGACTAAAACACTCTAAACTATAAAATCTAACTAAAAATCTTATCTGGTATAAAACTTCTAACTCGCAGACTAACTAGCTGTCACTATGTCTACTGCGTCCTTCAATGCCTTGCCTGCTTTGAAGTTTGGCACTTTGGCAGCTTTGATATGAATCTCAGCACCAGTCTTCGGATTCCGTCCAATTCGCGCCGCACGGTCTTTAACTGAAAATGTACCAAAACCCATTAGTGCAACCATGTCGCCATCGGCTAATGATTTAGAAATACAATCCAAAACAGCATCTAAAGCTTTACTAGCAACTGTTTTTGGCAAATCTGCTGCTTCAGCTATCGCATCAATTAATTGAGCCTTATTCACAAGCGTCCCCTTCTTAAAATTTCTACCCTGCCCGCATCGAGATTGGACTTTTATACCAACTCCATAGATGCCAGTCAAGCAGGGAACCAGGAGGATACTCATAGTTTGTGATTGTGTCAACCAGGGGAGTTACTTAGTCTACTGTATAGATTAGGAATTGCGGAGCTTCTTTTCTTGTTCTGGAGTTAAGACGCGGAATGATTGGCCGGGTTTAGCTTGTGGTGCTTGTAGGTTTGGAGTGTGCAATTCTATACCGCCAATTAACAAAGTTCGTACTGAATCCATACTAATTTCTGATCCACTGAATAAACTAATATCCGCGTGGAAACCACTAATATCGCTAAAGAACGAACCATTACGCACCACATTCATATAATCACGATAAATATAAGCATTAATAATTACTTCGCGGCGACTCTTGGCTAAATGAATGTCGCGTATTTCACCAATCTGCAGACCTCGATATAAAATTGGCGAATCCATATTGATGCCACCTAATTCACAAGTGTGTAAATTAATTTGCAAACCCTTTTCAAAATCAGGATCAATAGGTGTTTCTTTTAGACCAATAAATTTGTCATGAAATTTACCTTCAGCTGGTAGCACTTCGATATAATTACCCGTGGCAATTGCAGATAAATTACTAATTTTACCTAAACCAAATTCAGGCTTAACTAACCAGAATTTACTCTTTTCGCCTACTAAATTTTTGAAATAACGACTGATGCGTACTTCAACAACTGCATTTAACTCTTTAGGATCAATTTTAATATCCAGGATATCGCCAACCACTACGCCTTTGTAAAAAACCTTAGATTGCGTAGGCACTAAACCATCGGCATCTTGAAAGGTAATATGTATTATCGGACCACGGTTATGGTACCAGTCATAAGTCAAAACGCAGCCCGCAACTATGGCTGCAAAACATATCGTCCAGATAAATAATGTGAGTATTAGGGTTCTCATAATATTACTTTTTTGAAGTACATACTAAGTGTAGCAGAAGATAGCATAGTTAGAATCACGACAAACCCGAATAAGTAACTTGATATGTCAGCAGTAACTGTGGCAAAACTACCAAATTTTACCAAGGCAACCATAATTGCTACGATAAAAACATCCAACATTGACCAACGCCCAATGAACTCTATTAAGGCTAACAAGGTCCAGCGTGCGTCGCGGGCAAAATCATAGTTATACGCGATAATAATAAAAATTAACGATACTAGTTTAAAAACCGGAATAATAATGCTGGCCATAAACACTATCGTTGCTGTGATCCACATTCCACTATTATATAACGATTGAATACCGTCCCATATGGTAGTGTATTCTAAGCGTCCAGAATGACGCATCGTCATAAAAGGGTATAGATTTGCCGGCACATACAAAGCTAGTGCAGCAAGGGCAAATGCAAGTGAACGGTACAAATGATGCTTTGCATCCGTCACTTGCAATAATTTAATGTGCTCTAATTTCCAAGTCATCCGCGGTACCAGCATCCTTTTTGGCAGCAGCTTCTTCTTCAGTTAAAGGCTCGGGTGGTGTCACCAGAGCTATATCAAACACTTCATCAATCCATTTCACTGGGTGAATGTCTAAACCTTCACAAATATTTTCTGGCATCTCTTTAAGATCACGCGTGTTTTCACTTGGAATGATCACATTGGTTATACCAGCCCGTTTAGCAGCCAGGAGTTTTTCCTTTAAACCACCAATTGGTAATACTTGGCCACGCAAAGTTATTTCACCGGTCATTGCGACATCACAACGTACAGCAATATTTGTAAATGCTGAAACAATTGCAGTACACATACCTATGCCAGCACTTGGTCCATCCTTGGGTGTAGCGCCTTCTGGTACGTGAATATGTACATCGTGCTTTTCAAATACTTCAGCTTTAATACCCAAGCTCTTAGCTCGATTACGTACCACAGTCATCGCAGCTTCAATAGATTCTTGCATCACATCGCCTAGTTTACCGGTACGAGTAATCTTGCCTTTGCCTGACATAATTGCAGCTTCAATCGTAAGGATTTCGCCACCCACTTCGGTCCACGCTAAGCCGGTAACTTGTCCAATACGATCTTCTTCTTCCATTTGCCCAAAGCGACATTTACGTACGCCCAAGAATTTTTCAATATCTTCTGGGCCAATTGCGTAAGGAGCTTTGCCTGGTGCCATTAAAATTTCTTTTACAACTTTACGACATAGTTTAGATATTTCGCGCTCCAAACCACGCACACCAGCTTCACGCGTGTAATAACGAATTATTTCAATTATTGCTTCTGGTGAAACAGATAACTCTTCCTTCTTTAAACCATTGGCTTCGATTTGTTTGCTTAACAAATAATTCATCGCGATGTTTAATTTTTCATCTTCGGTATAACCGGCGAGTCTAATTACTTCCATACGATCCAGCAAAGGCGCTGGGATATTCAGCGAGTTTGCTGTAGCAACAAACATTACGTCCGACAAATCATAATCTACTTCCAAATAATGATCATTAAAAGTATGGTTTTGTTCCGGATCTAATACTTCAAGTAAAGCCGAAGATGGATCACCGCGATAATCAGCAGCAATTTTATCAATTTCATCTAATAAAAACAGTGGGTTTTTAACTTGCACTTTAGCCAGTTTTTGCAAAATCTTACCCGGCATCGCGCCTATGTAAGTTTTACGATGGCCACGAATTTCTGCTTCATCACGTACCCCACCTAAGGCCATACGCACAAATTTGCGATTAGTTGCATTAGCAATTGATTGCCCCAAAGATGTTTTACCAACCCCTGGTGGCCCAACTAAGCACAACACCGGGCCTTTAATTTTTTGTACACGTTGTTGTACTGCTAAGTATTCCAGAATACGCTCTTTAACTTTTTCCAAGCCATAGTGTTCTTTATTCAAAATTTCTTCTGCTTTCGGCAGATCAATCTTTGATTTGGATCGTTTCTTCCAGGGAACAGAAATCATCCAATCAATATAATTGCGACAAACGGTAGCCTCAGCGGACATCGGCGACATCATTTTTAATTTGTTGAGTTCAGCACGCGCTTTTTCTTCCGCTTCTTTGGTCATACCAGATTTGGTAATTTTTTTACTTAACTCTTCAACTTCATTGACACCGTCTTCGCCCATCTCAACCAGTTCTTTTTGAATGGCTTTCATTTGCTCACTCAAATAGTAGGCACGTTGGCTATTTTCCATTTGACGTTTTACATTGCCACGAATACGCTTTTCTACTTGCAGCAAATCAATTTCTGATTCCATAATCGCCATCAAATGCTCAATTCGCTCAGTCAAATCTGCTAACTCCAGAACTTTTTGCTTTTCAGCAATTTTGAGCGACATGTGGGCTGCGATCGTATCAACTAAACGCACTGGTTCATCAATACCACCCAAAGAAGTTAAAATTTCAGGAGGTATTTTTTTATTTAATTTAATGTACTGTTCGAATTGTGACATCAAAGAGCGAACTAAAACTTCAATCTCAGGAATATTTAATTCTTGACCCTTGATCTCATCCACTAACACAGAGAAATATGGTTCAGTTTTTTCAAAACTAGTAGCCCGACCACGCTGAATACCTTCGACTAATACTTTAACAGTACCATCTGGTAATTTAAGCAATTGTAAAATATTCGAAATTGTTCCAACTAAATAGATATCATCTTTGGTTGGATCATCTAAAGTTGCCTCAATCTGGGTCGCTAATAAAATGCGTTTATTTCCCTTCATCGCAGCTTCTAGCGCTTGGATTGAACGGTCGCGTCCAACAAACAACGGGATTACCATATGCGGATAAACAACTACATCGCGCAAAGGCAATAAAGGCATTTCATGCATTAATGTTGAATTTTCTTTAGGGCTATTAGGGCTATTGGTATCATCAGACATACGCTACTCCCTTTATTACTATTGATCCCGCCAACTGAGCGCCCATCTATGAGGGCGCTCAATCAGGATTTTGATTTATTCAGCTGCTCGTTTTGATAACTTTTCCGTGTTCTCAAAAATTAATAGTGGCTTTGATTCGCCTTTTACTGCAGCAGCATCGATTACTACTTTAGTTACACCTTGCATAGAAGGCAATTCATACATGGTGTCTAACAAGACCCCTTCTAGAATTGAACGCAAACCACGCGCACCAGTCTTACGTTTCATAGCTTTTTTAGCTACGAAGTCCAAAGCATCTTCACGAAACTCGACATCAACATTTTCCATTTCAAACAATTTTTTGTATTGTTTGGTTAGAGCATTTTTTGGCTCGGTCAAAATACTTACCAATGCGCTTTCATCTAGTTCATCAAGGATACCTAGAACCGGTAAACGACCAACAAACTCTGGGATTAAACCATATTTGATTAGATCTTCTGGTTCTACTTGACGCATTAATTCATTTTCTGACTTGCTATCGTTTTTACTAATAATTTCAGCCGAAAAACCAATGCCGCTTTTATCAGTACGTTGACGAATAATCTTATCTAACCCGGAGAAAGCTCCACCGCAAATAAACAATATTCCGCGCGTATCAACTTGTAAAAATTCCTGTTGCGGGTGTTTTCTGCCACCTTGAGGTGGAACAGATGCAACAGTCCCTTCGATCAACTTCAACAATGCTTGCTGTACGCCCTCACCAGAAACATCGCGAGTAATAGATGGATTTTCTGTCTTGCGCGAGATTTTATCAATTTCATCAATATAGACGATACCTGTTTGCGCTTTCTCAACATCATAATCACATTTCTGCAATAATTTTTGAATGATGTTTTCAACATCTTCACCAACATAACCAGCTTCGGTTAGAGTGGTTGCATCGGCAATTGTGAAAGGCACGTTTAATAAGCGTGCTAATGTTTCAGCCAGTAATGTTTTACCACTACCAGTTGGCCCAACAAGTAGAATGTTGGATTTACCAATTTCGACCTCGGAACTACCAACACTAAGATCCTTGCCTTCAGCTACATCTTCGCGCTGCACTTGTAAACGTTTGTAATTGTTATATACCGCAACAGACAAAATCTTCTTGGCATCAGCTTGGCCAACTACATACTGATCCAAAATAGCTAAAATTTCTTTTGGCGTGGGTAGATTTATTTGTTCTGAGCTACTTGTGGTATGTTTTTCTTCGACTTCTTCACGAATAATATCGTTACAAAGCTCTACGCATTCATCACAGATAAATACTGAAGGACCCGCAATTAATTTGCGTACTTCATGTTGGCTCTTCCCGCAAAAAGAACAATACAGTAGTTTACCGTGATCTTTGCCGCCATCATCTTTTCTATCGCTCATGTACCTACCTCTCTAATAACCTTAACTATTAGGTGGGGATGTTCACGGGGTTTTTCAACCCCCTGTTATTAAGACCGTAAATAAATAGGTCTGTTCCATCGTCCCGGAATAACACAGTGTATGCACTGTGTTAATTATAACCCTTTAGTTGCAAATTTGCGTGATACTACTCTTTTGTGAAATCAGGACGGTGCTCGAGGATAGAGTCCACGATGCCGTATTCACGCGCTTCTGTAGCACCCATGAAGTTATCTCGGTCAGTATCTTTAGCGATTTTCGCGATGTCTTGGCCAGTATGATAGGACAGAATTTTATTCAGTCTATCGCGCAGCTCCAAGATTTCTTTGGTGTGGATTTCTATGTCAGCAGCTTGGCCTTGGTAGCCACCCAATGGCTGATGGATCATTACCCTAGAATTTGGTAATAAATGCCGCTTCCCTTTGGCACCCCCAGCTAGCAACAAAGCACCCATACTGCATGCCTGGCCTATACAAACCGTACTCACATCAGGGCGAATAAATTGCATAGTGTCATAAATCGCCATGCCAGCAGTAACAACGCCACCAGGAGAATTGATGTACAGAGAAATATCTTTGTCTGGATTCTCAGATTCTAAGAATAGCAACTGCGCTACAATAAGATTCGCTGACTGTTCTTCTACGGGACCGACCAAAAACACTACACGTTCTTTTAACAGCCTTGAAAAAATATCATAAGCTCTTTCACCGCGTGCAGACTGCTCAACTACCATTGGTACTAAATTTGATGCAAAGATGCTCATCCACCACTCCTTTTAATTTTTACGCTCGCCATTTGCCCTTATAGCAAAATGGCTTCGATTAAAGCCATTTTTGTCAGCTATTTCACTATATCGTAAAATGGCTTCTTTATTTCTTTAATTGTAGCACCTGCTACCACCAAATCAGCAGCTTGATCAGTTAATGCCATATTTTGAACATTTTCACGAAGCTCTTTAGATTCATAGTACATTTTTTGAATAAATTCAGCATTGGCAGCGCCATACATCATAGCTAGCGACCTGATTTTAGCCAGAACCCTTGCTTCTTCCGGCTTAAGTTTATGCTTACTTACTATTTCATTTAGAATCAAACCAATTGAAACACGCTTCTTTGCTTCTGCAGTTAATTCCACATCTTGTTCTGGAGTTAAATCATGATCATGATCATCATGCGCTTTGTTTAAACGTTCATGAATCAAATTATGTTTTTCATGATCAATTAATGCAGCAGGCAGATCAAATTTATGCGCTTCATATAATTTTTCTAAAGCCTGTTCGCGTAGTTTAGATTTACCTAAATCTTCGACATATTTAACCATATTTTCACGCACTTTTTCACGTACTTTGGTTACATCTTTGTCTTCGATACCAATCTTTGCAGCAAATTCTTCATCCACAGCAACTGGAACCTTAGCTTGAATCTTGTGGACTTTAATATCAAATTCAGCAGCTTTACCGGCTAAATCTTTCGCATTATAGTCAGCAGGGAAATTTATATTAATAGTTTTTTCCTCGCCAATCTTCGCGCCAATTAACGCTTCTTCAAAGCCAGGAATAAATCTGCCACTGCCAATTTCTAATGGTTGCTTAGTAGCGCTACCATTAGCAAATGGCACACCATCTATTTTACCCACGAAATCGATAATTAATTGATCACCTTTCTGAGCTGCACGATCAGTAACATCTTGCCATGTAGCAAATTGATCTTGTAATTTGGTAACGCCACTTTCGATATCTTCAGCGGTGATATCTGCAACTTCTTTTTCTAATTCTATGTTGGCAAAATCTTTCAGTTCAATTTCAGGATACACTTCAAATGTTACAGTGTAAGTAATATCTTTGCCTTCATCTTTTAAATCTTCTACGCTAGGCTGGTTCGCTGGGCGCAAATTTTCTTGTTTTAAAGTATTGCCTAAAGTTTTTTGTAATACTTGTGTTACAGCGTCTTGACGAATTTGAGTAGCATATTTTTTCTTTACGAAGTTTGCTTTAGCTTCGTTGTTTCTAAAGCCACCATCCAAACGGATATTCTTAGCCAAATCCTTTAAACGAATCTTTTCTTCTGCTTGGACAACGTCTGCAGGAACTTGAATAGTTAAACGGCGACCGAGATTACTGGTCTTTTCAATTGATACCGACATATTTTTACCCTAGATATGGTGCGAAAGGAGAGACTCGAACTCTCAT
>CAYPGU010000061.1:0-10712 GCA_964409995.1 uncultured Legionellaceae bacterium
TCTTGCACGTTGTCGGATTTTAGCTCTGTTTCCTGCTCTGACTCTTGCTCTGTCTCTTCCTCAGGTTCTGGCTCTGCTTCTTGCTTTGAGTTGTTTGCAGCTGTAGTTTTTGCTTTGGTCGCATCTGACAAACGACTATCTAAATTGGTAAAGATTTTATCTTGTTTTTTGTTTAAGCCTTGAATTTCGTTTTGTTGTTCTTCGACTTTGCCACGTAATTCTTGAATTTCTTGCTGCAGTGCGGCAATTTGATTGACGAGATCGATATTAAATTCATTCTCAACAATATTTTCTAAGCGGCGCACGCGATCGTCTAATTGTGGCTTTGCCCAACCAAGGCTGGGCAAAGCTAACACAACTAGTAGTGCACTAAACGTTAGGGATTGCGCCCCACGCATTAGCCACGATCCTCATATACAAGTTCAGCACGACGATTTTCAGCCCATGCCTCTTCAGTGTTGGCAGGATTAACTGGCTTTTCTTTACCATAACTTACCACTGCCAATTTGCTAGATGGCACACCTTGTACTTCTAGGTCTTGTGCAACAGATTTAGCACGACGTTCACCTAGTAAAATATTGTATTCGCGACTACCACGACTATCAGTATTACCTTCGATGCGTAATGCTAATTTTGGTTGTTCTAATAAATACTTAGCATGTACGCTTAACAAACGTTCATCGCTAGGAGATAGATTTGAACTATCATAGTCGAAATACACTACTTTCTTGTTTAATAAAGCTAATTCTTCTTCAGGGCTAATTGCTTCGCCATCAAAGCTGCTTACGTTTTTGATGCCAGAGCTGCTATCGTATGAGCTATCACCGCTTGCTTGGTTTTTACTATTCGAGCTACCACCACATCCAATCATTCCAATGCTAAAAGCACTTACTAATAACACTGCTGCAATTTTTTTCATTGACATTTCCTTCTCCTATACAATCTTCTTACCGTCATTCATGCACCAAAAATGGTGACCATGCCGGCTCTTTAACATTACCACCTTGCAGCGGCAACCGCATTCTAAACTTTCCGTCTAAGGTTACTGCACCTAGTACAGTTTGATCACTTTCAAGGATCCCATATAACACCATCATACCATTTGGCGCGAGTGTTGGTGACTCATCTAAATTAGACCGAGTGATGGTGCGCAATTTACCGCTTTGCATATCCTGTACGGCAATATTGTATGTACCCTTCTCACTTTGATGCAACATAACTAAATGCTTACCATCTGGGGTTAGTGACGGGGTAGCATTATAATTGCCATTGAAAGTTACTCTTTGCACTTCACCTGTCTGCAATACTACCTTGTATATCTGTGGTTTACCACCACGATTCGAGGTAAATAGTATCGCACTGCCATCTGGGTACCAATATGGCTCTGTGTCTAGCGATCCGCCAGCGGTAACCCGGCGTAGTTCTTTAGTGGTTAAATCCAGAATATAGATTTTAGGCGCACCATCTTTTGAAAGTACCATAGCTAATTTGCGGCCATCTGGTGACCAAGCCGGGGCACCGTTAATACCCGGAAACTTAGTCACTACTTCTACCTGGCCATTTTCCAATGTAATAATATTGATCGAAGATCGATTGCCTTTGAAACCTACAAAAGCTAATTTTTTACCATCTGGTGACCAGCGCGGTGACATTATTGGGTAACTGGCTGCTAACAATGGCTTATCATTATAACCATCTGCGTCCGCCACAGTTAGAGTATGGATCGTTTGATTCTTGCCGCGTTCAACTGTGATATAAGCAATACGCGTCGAAAAGAATCCACGCACGCCAGTGATTTGTTTGAAGATCAAATCGCTAATGTAATGCGCCAAAGCACGAAACTGTTCTGGATACTTGTCGCGGAAACGCATATTTAATAATGGTTGTGACTTATCCTTGTACACATCAATTAATTGAAAATTGAGATCGTACAAGCCATTACCTTTCGGAATTAATGTCCCAAGCACTATATTGGCAGCGCCAAAATTGCGCCAAAAACCAGTGTTAACTTGCGTGTAATCCTTAGGATTTTGCTCAATATTTGCCACATGCAAAGCATGAAAATGACCGCTATTTTGTAAATCGTTGCGAATTATATCAGCGATGTTTTCTGTTTCGACCGCACGATCAATTGGATCATTCGCTCGCGCAGAAGAGAACGGAATCACCGCGATTGGAATACCTACATTTTGGCCGCCAGTAATTTCGATATACAATGGTTTGGCATGTAGCATGGGACTAAATAAAACCATTAAAGCTATAAAAAATCCTGCGCAGTTCCGGTTAACTATCATTAGACTGCTCTCCATTTCTAAAGGATAAGACTATATCACGTAATTGTTCGTACAATTCTTTATCATCCGGCATCGGAAATGGCGCAGTCTTGTTAACTGCTTTGATCGACATTTCATCATAAGCTGGATTACCACTTGGTTGAATAACCGTCACGTTTAAAATTGATCCGTCCGGCAATAAACGAATGCGAACTTTGCAGCGTATATCGCCAGTGAAGACAGAAGAAAGGATCCTATTCTCTTCTATAGCTGCAGCAAATTCAGCTTTAAATTTATCCACTTCTGTTTCGAGAAAATTATGTCGTTCCGCTTGTAAGCGATCATGTTTGGCTTTTAAGGCTGCAGCATCGGCGGCCTTTTTAGCTGCTTTTTGCGCTTCGATAGTTTTTTGAATCGATAATTGCTGCGCAGCTTGTTGGGCAATTTTCTGCTGTTCCAATTGTTTTTTAGCAATTTGCTGCTGCTTCTCTAAAGCAGCTTTTTCTATGGCCGCTTTTTTAGCCGCAGTTTCCATTTTGAGCCTTTCAGCTTGGGCTTTTTCTATAGCTATACGCGCTTGCTCTGCTTCAAGACGATTTTTTTCAGCTAACTGTTGTTGTTCAAGAATTTTTTGCTGGCGTTGCTTCTCTTCCATAGCCTGCTTTTGCAAAGCTCGGTCAATTAGAGTTCTATCAATCACTGTAGCTTTAACTGGTTTGGTTGTAGTTTTGGGATCCTTTTGCAAATTTACTAAGATGGTTTTATCTTCGCTACAACTATATGTAACCAAAAATAGCGACAACACAACCGTATGCATTACAATTGAAAGCATTAGGCTGCGAGGAATTTTTTGCTCAACACGTTTTGCCATTTCTACTCTATAAGCTACTTGTTTCTAAACCAACACTAGGTACACCAGCTCGCTGTAACAATACCATGGCTTGTAGTACGGTATCATAATTAACACGTTTGTCTGCTTTTACTACTACCGGCCGTTTAGCATTGCGTAATAATGCCGCCGTAACTTCATTACGTAATCTTTCCGCATTTATAGGGCTATAGGGTGCTGGACTAATGTTTAAAAACAATTCGCCCTTTTGATTAACACTGACTATGATTGGCTGCTGATCAGTTTGTGGCATTGATTTTGCACTCGCGCGCGGTAAATCCACGTCCACTCCCTGGTTAATCATCGGTGCCGTAACCATGAAGATTACCAATAGTACTAACATCACATCTACATATGGCACTATATTAATTTCTGCAATTGTGCGGCGCTTGCCAAGTCGAGAGTTAAGCATCATCGCGATCCTCATGTACAGGCCCAGTGGTACCAGTAGCTAAACGGCGTTGCAATAAACCAATAAACTCTTCGATAAAGGTTCGATATTTTAAAGAAATATTATCCACGCGATTAATATAACGATTGTAAGCAATCCCTGCTGGTATCGCAGCAATCAAGCCCATCGCGGTAGCAATTAATGCTTCCGAAATTCCGGGCGCAACCATTGCCAGGGTGGCCTGTTGCACCGTTCCCAATTGGCGGAATGAATGCATAATGCCCCATACTGTACCAAACAAACCAATATATGGACTCATAGATTGAATGGTTGCCAGGAGGGATAAATTTTGTTCTAACTTAGCTTCTTCATTGGCCAAACTAATACGCATGGCGCGTTGCACATTTTCGACATATAGCTCGGGCTGATTTAATTGATGCTTTTTCAAACGGATGAACTCTTTGAATCCAGCCACAAAAATTGCATCCAAACCAGAAATTCTTTTGTCGCGGGTTGAGAGCTTGTTATACAATTTATTCAAATCTATACCAGACCAAAAACTGCTTTCAAAATCTTCTACCGCTGCTTTGCTAGTGCGTAGAAGTTTGCCGCGTTGAAAAATCATCGTCCAGGAAATAATTGAAGCGGCTAAAAGGATCAGCATTACCATTTTTACTAAAAATGTTGCATTTAGCAGCATACTTAATATTGACATATCTTGAGTCATCTTGCTTCAATCTCCTGTTTTATCACTGACGGCACAGCTGTCGGCCGCATTTGTTTGTCTACTGTAACTAATTTTACCTGAGCTTCGCACAATAACAATCCATTTCGGTCATTAAGATAAATATATTGTGCATATGTAACGCTTGCAAGCCCAAGTTTCAAAACTTGGGATACAACTAATAATTTGTCATCCAGTCGCGCAGGTTTGTGATATGTGACTGCGAGACGCATTACTGCAAATTGCACCCCATATTCAACTAATAGCACCGGCAATTCGATACCTATAGAACGCAAAGATTCGGTACGCGCCAATTCAAAAAACTTCAAATAGTTCGCATGATAAACTATTCCTATCGCATCAGTGTCAGCATAATAAACTCGAATTGGCCAACTATGCTCAAACATGCGCTAGACCAAAATGCTGCACAGCCTTATCCGTAGTCATTCGACCACGTGAAGTGCGTAACAAATATCCTTGCTGAATTAAATATGGCTCCAATACGTCTTCTATAGTACCACGTTCTTCACTGATCGCTGCAGCTAAATTATCAATCCCCACCGGTCCACCAGCAAATTTTTGGATGATGGTCTGTAGTAAACTGCGATCTAGATTATCAAAACCTGCTTTGTCGACGCCTACTGCAGTCAAAGCCATATCTGCCACTAAAGCATCAATATGATGATTAGCTTTAATCTGCGCGTAATCGCGCACTCTACGTAACAGGCGATTCGCAATTCTTGGTGTGCCGCGCGCGCGCACTGCAATTTCCGCTGCGCCAGCTGGCTCAATACTAATATTAAAAATATTGGCACTACGTAAAATTATTTGCTGTAGCTCTGCAACATTATAAAACTCCAAACGTTGCACGATTCCAAAGCGATCGCGTAACGGTGAGGTTAATAAACCAGCTCGAGTTGTGGCACCAACCAAAGTAAATGGCGGCAAATCTAATTTGATCGAACGTGCCGAAGGTCCTTCACCAATCATAATATCAATTTGGCGATCTTCCATCGCAGGATATAAAATTTCCTCTACCACTGGATTTAAACGATGAATTTCATCAATAAATAACACATCGCCCGGTTGTAGATTGGTTAATAATGCAGCCAAGTCGCCGGCTTTATCCAACACTGGGCCAGAAGTTTGGCGTAGTGCCACGCCCATTTCTTGCGCGATAATATGCGCTAAGGTAGTTTTGCCTAAACCGGGCGGACCAAAAATCAAAGTATGATCCAGCGGTTCATTGCGGCGTTGAGCAGCAGTAATATAAATTTGCATTTGCTCACGCACGTGCTGCTGTCCGATATATTCGTCTAGTAAGCGTGGTCGAATTGCATTATGCAATTCATCTTCATTGATATGTGGATCAATTTGTGCTGTGGCACTGATTAAGCGATCTTCTTCAATCATATTTTTTCCTATTTGTCATCACATCGACTGCAATGCAAGTCGGATTAAAGTTTCACTATCTGCGTCTTCAACATACACCTTACGAATTGTAGCATGCGCATCGTTAGCTTTATAGCCCAAAGCAATTAATGCACTGACTGCATCTTGTTGTGCCAAATCATCACCAGTATTATTCGCAGTTAAAAGCATATTGCTAAAACCAGCTTGTGAAGAATTAAATTGTTTGTCTAATTTATCTTTCATCTCAATGATTAGACGTTCCGCAGTTTTTTTACCAACACCAGGTAATTTTACTAATCTGCTTGTATCGCGTTGTTCAATACTTTGCACAAAGCTTGCCACATTCATGCCCGACAAAACTGCCAAGGCTAATTTCGGACCGACACCAGAAACTTTGATTAATTCACGAAACACTAAACGCTCTGTTTCATCAGCAAAACCATATAGTAATTGTGCGTCTTCGCGCACTACAAAATGCGTATAGACGAAGACTTCCGAACCCACATTTGGCAAAGCATAAATAGTTGTCATCGACGCTTGCACTTCGTAACCTACGCCATGCACATCTATAATCAAAACCGGCGGTTTTTTGGAGACTAGTTTGCCGCGTAATTGACCAATCATAAAAATTTTGTTCCTATTGTATTACCATGACAGAGCGCAACTGCTAAGGCATCAGCAGAGTCAGCAGTTGGCACACCATTCAAATTCAACATTATTTTAATCATCTGTTGCACTTGAGATTTATCCGCATTGCCATATCCGACAACCGCTTGCTTAACTTCGCGCGCTGAGTACTCAGCAACTAATAATTCTTGGCAGGCTGCTGCAACTATTGCCGCACCTCGCGCTTGGCCCAATTTCAAAGCACTAGATGCGTTTTTGTGCACAAACACTTGCTCAATAGCCACTTCTTGCGGTTTAAACTCGAGAATAATTTGCGTTAAGTCTATGTAGATTTGTTTCAACCGCTGCGGCCATTCCAACTTGCCTACCTTGATGCAACCACTAGTGACGTAGCGCAGTTGTGAACCATTATGTTGCACAACTCCATAACCCATTATAATTGAGCCAGGATCTATCCCTAGTATTAACATTAATTATCCGTTATTTAGTTAGCATTTCCTCAGCAAAGTCAGCATTTGTATAAACAGCTTGTACATCATCTAAATCTTCGAGCATATCTACTAGTTTAACTACTTTTTCAGAACTTTCCGCATCGAGGCTAACTTCGAGGCTAGCAACCATAGTTATTTCAGCCATTCCGATTTTGAATCCAGCTTTTTCGAGGCTTTCTTTAACTGTGGTAAAACTTTCAGGAGATGTTTCAATGACTACACTACCATCATCTTCTGTATCTACTTCATTCGCACCGGCTTCAATTGCTACTTCAAGCGCTTTATCTTGATTAGTTGTTGGTTCGAGCATAATTTGCCCAACACTAGAGAATAAATATGAAACTGAACCATTGGTGCCTAAATTACCGCCTGATTTGGAAAAGGCGTGCCGCACTTCGGATACAGTACGATTTCGATTATCGCTTAAACATTCAACGAGTACGGCTACACCAGCTGGACCATAACCCTCGTAATTAATTTCTTCCATGTTGGATTCGCCTTCACCGCCAGCACCGCGTTTAATTGCGCGATCAATTACATCCTTGGTCATGTTGGCGGCCCAAGCTTTATCTAAAGCTTTGCGTAAACGCGGATTTGCGCCAGGATCTGCGCCGCCGATACCGGCCGCCACTGTTATTTCGCGGATAAGTTTAGTGAATAATTTGCCACGTTTGGCATCTTGTTTTTCTTTACGAAACTTTATGTTCGCCCACTTACTGTGACCGGCCATGTTATCTCTCCTCAATACCTTACAAAATTCAGATCCCGGGTCAAGCCCGGGATGACAAAGTTAATTCACCGGGATCACAAAGTTCATTTACCGGGATGACAAAGTTCATTTACCGGGATGACAAAGTTATTTTACCGGGGCGACGCAGTTCTTTTAACTGTGTCAATTATACTGAATTTTTAATAAGTTAGCTATGCGGTCGCGGAGATATGAGGTGTAAGAAAAGACTATTCCATAAATTGTTGTTTAAAACTTGCAAGCTCAGCAAATTGTTCATCTTGCAAATACAGCATATTTTGTCCGACTGTCCAGTAACGCGTTTTAACTATGGTCTTCATAAATTCATCTTCGATATTAGCCGGCCCGGCACAAAACATTTTAGTCATAGTTGCGTTGGGATTAAACTCTAATTCGGTTGTGCCATTTAAAATAAATGATCCAGAAATTTGATTACAGCCAGCCCAGGCTGAATAGCGATTACCCGCGCCAAATTTTAAATTAGGTTTATCATCTGGATACAAGCTTAAATCGATGGCCTTGCCATTTAGACTATCCAAAATCCAAGTATTTGAGAACAGCGCATCTTGTTCAGCAGCGAACGCAATTGAGCCGCAAAACAGTAATGCAACTAAGAGTAGCTTTGGTAAAAATTTTAATTTCATATCAAATAGTATGGCACAAAATTAAACCATCTATTTTATTCACAACATTTGTTGGTCAAGCAACTAATGACTGGTGTAAGAATCTATTTATTTTTGCAGCTTTTCAAGGCACAATAGGCGCCTATGAGTTTACTTAAAATTTTATTAATCCTATTTGTTGCCGCTGTGCTCTGGGTGTTCTTACGCCTGGTGACGCGTGTGTTTGGTTTAATTATGGCTTTTAAGGCCGTAGCCAACCAACACCATAGACCTCACAGTCATACCAATCCTAAAAATCTCAACCAAACTATGGTTCAATGTACTAAGTGCAATCTATATGTTTTAGAAAGTGAAGCAATTATGTACCAGGGTAAACCATATTGCAGCAAAGAACATACTAAGGATTAATCTCGAATAGATCCCGGCTACTACGCTGCTAACGCAGCTCCGGCCGGGATGACGACCATAAAAAATACTATTCCAGAGCTCTAAACGTTAAGTTATGTTACGTTTATGATGCAACGCAACTGTGCTTATAATCTGATCGAATGCTTATTGGTTGTTACATTAATCGGAATTATTGCGACTAGTACTTTCCCTAGTTTTGACCATCTATGGCAAACTCTTCAAGCACACCTCACATTAGGCCAACTCCGGCAAATTCTTCAATTATCTCGCAGCCAAGCAATTGCCAATAATGGGTCAGTAACTTTGTGTGGCAGTAGCAATGGGTATAGCTGCAATCAATCTTGGCGCGGGGTTTTACTGGAATCTAGTCCAGGAGTCCTGCATTATTTTGATTTAAGGTTAAGCCCCCAAGTTATCCTTTTATTGACCCAAAGTGGCAAAACGGCCAATAAGGTGGTGATACAAGCAAATGGAATGGCGCAAACCAACGGTCATTTCAGTTATAAATCGTTAAAAGGCAGCAACGCGACCCAGTTCAACTTATACTTTAATAAGGCGTTGAAAATGTACGAACATGTGGGTGGGTAGGAAACTTATGAAACAGTTGGCTGGGCTTACACTTATTGAAGTGCTGACGGTGGTGGCAATCATAAGCATCATGGCAATATTTGCATATCCAAGTTTTGTAGCCATGCAATTTGAGACCAGACGTGCTGATGCTCATTCAGGAATTATAGCCACCGAGTCTTTAGTGGAACGCTATTTAGCTGAAAATAATTTGCCTAATATAAGCAGCACCAACATTACCGATGATTTCACCAATTACAGCCCAAGCAGCGGCACAGCTGTACTTACCGATAATGGTTATTATCGTATAACTATCGTACCTGATTCTTCCTTCTATACCATTAATGCAACAGCAACCGTTAGTGGTGGCTTGACCGATTGCGCGAGTAATGCTGACTACAAGCAATGCGCGGATACAACTTGTAGGGTTATTTCAATTTCTGACGGGGCTAGGCAATCAACCAATAGTTCTGGGGTAACGGTGGATGAAGATGCAACTGAATGCTGGTAAGCAGTTAGGATTTACCATAATTGAATTGTTAGCAATGCTATTGATAATAACCATCATGCTTATTGGCGTTGTGCCTGGCTACCAAGATATGATTCGCAATACCCAAGCTACTTCAATGGCAGATCGCTTAGTACAATCATTGCGCTTAGCACAATCCGAAGCCATCAAACGTGGCGTTCCGGTTACAGTGTGCCCTATTTCTGCCAGTTTTGATCCAGCAACTGCCTTTGAAGTTGACGAGGATCTAGCCGCCTCTGAACAATGGCCATGTCAAAACACTAGCACTTGGAGCGCATGGAAAGTATTCGTTGATCCACAATTTAATTCTACCGAAAATTATACCGGTGGTACTTCACCGATAATTATGTATGTTAGGAACGAAGTCGCAGGCTCGATAACCGCGAATATTTCTGGACCAATTACCTATGATCCATTGGGATTTGCAAATATAAACCCGGCAACCACTCGCAGCGGCTGGACTTGGAGCTCTAGTTATAGCAGTGGTGAATGGGCTTGGACTAATACATACAGCTCTTCATATGCCGGCACATACTATCGAGCTTTCACCGTGACCCCAGATGGTTGTACAGGCGATAATGGTCGTCTAATCGAAATTAATCAAACCGGTGCTATCACTACCAGCAGTGCTAACTGCCCATAGAGAGGAAATATGAATAAAACTAATTCTGCAATGACCCTAGTTGAACTAATGGTAGTAGTGGCCATCTTGGTAATCATTTCGGCAATTTCTTTTCCAACCTATCAAAATTATTTAATTTCTGCACGCCGTCATGACGCAATCAATGCTATGCGTCAACTTCAAACCACAGTTGAATCCTATAAGCAAGAATATGGCGTTTATCCAACAGATACTGATATAACCGTCGACACCTCAACCCCTGGAGGTTTCTATACTCTTACTTATACCCGAGTTTCTGCTACTCGATACACCATTACTGCAGCAGCTAATGCCGGCACTTCGCAAGAAAATGATACCTCTTGCGCATCAATGAACTTAGTCCCAGAAATGGACGAGGTTTATCCTAC
>CAYPGU010000062.1:0-10691 GCA_964409995.1 uncultured Legionellaceae bacterium
ATATGCGACAGGTCGATTAATAGTAGATGTGCTTTATGCAGCAATACAAAGCAAAGATATTGCTATAATTAAGAGTTTGTTTGAATTGCCCCAACTTTTAGATTACTTTAACAAAAATTTGTATATTGTTTTATCATCCGCTGGCAACACAACCAAGGAGGTGGCAGCCTATTTAATCAGGACACATGAAATTTATTTGCGGGAGCAGATCCGATTAAAGCTAAAAGATGAGGGTTTATTAGATCCGGCGCGTTATGGAGTGCTCTTAGATGCAGCTGTAAAAGTTGGAAACATTGATCTGGTTAAGTTTTTACTAGCCAAACTCATAGCCCCCAATTTTCAGATTTATCCTATTGATTTGTTGAGTTCTTGTTTGCGTTATGAAAATTATGAATTATTAATAATGCTATTAAACTATAAGGAGTTTTCGGATAACCTTAAGTATATTGGTTATGATAAATTATTGAAAATTAATCACGTGGGGTTAATGAGCAGGTTAGAATCCTTGGGTGTATTTGATGATGAAGAACAGTCAAAAGAGATCTTTATAGCTGCAGCAATGCATTCTAATATTGCCGCTTTAAATATAATCCTAGCTCCTGAACGGGCTGAACTTATGTCGCGTAATTTGGCGGATGCTCTAACTGCTGCAGTTCGAAGTGATAATCATATTTCAGTTTATAAGATATTGAAAAATCAATTTATGCAGAAAGAGATCTACGAGCTATCTAAAACAACAAGCATCCTTAATGAAATGCTTAGAAATGTATCCGATAGAAGCCACGACACCATCGATACTAGCGCAATTTTATTGGTAGATCCAGTGCTTTGTAGTATTGCTATGCAAAATGTTATGAATGGTGTGCGAGCAAGACTTAGGAAGAAACCACTTCTTGAGCACAACATGGTTGACTTTAGGATATTAAGTCCACATGAAACTAATTTACTGTATTGTCTTTTACGTGAACCTGTAATGTTTGAAATATTTACTGCATCAACAGGTCTTTATGATTTTATGCCTCTTGAAGTTCAACAATGCATGGATATATACCGGGACTCTTTAATTTCAGGGTTTAAATTTCAAAATGTTAACGCGGAAAATGCAAAAGCCAATCTAACTATGTTCTTAACATTTGTATCCCGAGCAACGCTAGAAGAATTACCTGCCTATGCGACAATATTTGCTGAACAAATATTGCCGTATCTGGTTAAGGATAAAGGTAAATATATTAATTTAATCCCTTTTACTGAGAATAATTTTGCCGTGATGCTTAAATATTTATCTGCCGAAGATATGCAAAATGTCATAGGTTTAACAGATCATCCAATTCATCGGGCATGGCTGCTAGATGTTCTTCTAAATCAGATCGATTTTGCTAATGAAAATAGTGGTGTTATGTTGCTAAAGATCGCAGATATTCTTCAAAATCATTATGACCGTGATACTTTTCTTGTTGTGAAGAAATTCATTGAGCAAGGCAAATATTTGCCCCATTTGCTGCTGGCGATGGATCAAGTAGACTCGCTTAAAGGATACAGCTCATGCGTGGGCTTAGCCTTGATGTTGGATATGTCTAATATGATGAGATTTCCTTTCATGAATGAAAAAATAACGGAAGCAAACTTGGATAAGCACCTCGAATACTTATGTTCGAGTTTTAATTGTTTTTTACCCACTGTAAAATTTATGGTCGAGATGACCAAGCATCTGAATAGTATATATTATGAAGCCACAGGTATTGACGATAAGCATAAAGATTGGGGCGATGTGGCGCTTAAATTACATGATGTAAAGACATTAGCTCCAGAAAGCGTTAAAGAAGATCAAATGCCATTGCTTGATGCGCTTCTAACAGTAAACACTAAATTGGAACAATTGCAAAATTATTTGAGCTCATTATCAGTAGCTTTAGACAAGTACAAGATTAAACCTCCAGAGGAATTTCTTGATCTACAGCATGCTTTATTGCATCCAAAGCAAAAATATCCAGGTCTTGGCGCCCTTAGATACTAACAGGAATAGATCCCGGTTCGCATAACATGCGACCGGGATGACATGAGCAATGCGACCGGGATCAAGTCTATGTTAAGCACTGGCTCCCACCGACTCCTGATAGAATTTAAACCAACCCAAGCGGTAACCAACTTCGAAGTTTGTGCTGCAATCCAACTTTTGTTTGATATTCGCCATATGACTGTTAACTGTATGTAAGCTGATCTCTAATTTCCAGGCAATTTCTTTAGCACGTTGGCCAAGCATCATTAGTGCTACCACCATTGCCTCGCGTTGGGTTAGATAAATAGGCTGGTTTTTACCAGGCAAAACCACTTTGAAACGACCATCATTAATGGAATCATTAATAGCTATGGAATTTATATTCATGACAACTACCTTATATAAATTATGAATAACATTCTTGTTGGGATGTATTTATACATAAGGCTTGTATTATATACAATATTTTCTAGCAAAAATTAGTATAAGATCGCAACAAATACAAAAAGCTTGTATTTGTTGTTGACTTAATCGAAGCAAATGTATATTTTGATCTGCTATGACAAATCCAATGCAAAACAATATCAAGAAACATTTAACTGCACAGAATATGACGGCAGCAGAACTAGAGCGCCGTACAGGTATTCCGCATGCGGTGGTAAATATATTGCATGGTCGCTCCAAAAACCCCAGCCTTAAAACTGTTCAAGCTATTGCTAAAGAATTAAATTGTTCGGTGGAAGATTTATTGGCCGAGGATATAGTTGCTGTGACAGCGCAAGCTAAAACTAAACAAACCTGGAATGCAGAATTGTATCAGCAAGTTTTTCTGGCAGTTATGCAATGCGTGCAGCAATTGAGTTTACAGCCAAATCCACAACAGATGGCCAATTGGTTAACTGAAGTATATGAATATGCTTTAGGTAGCCCGGAACAGAAGGTAGAACAGAGATTTGTGCAATGGCTCTTGGGTAAGGAATAGATCTCAGCTCAGCTGAATTTGGTAGAGTTAATTTGTCACCGATTATGTTCATGGCTTACTATAACAAAAGTGATAGTTAATTCTTAATACGGTTGGTCATCTTGATTACTTTGAATGATAGCATAGAAATCGATCTGCTGGATCAATCAGCGACTGATGAACTGGGCAGCAGTTTAGCCAAAGAACTTATTTCTGGCTGCACCATATATTTGCATGGCGAATTGGGCGTGGGTAAAACTACTCTTGTGCGCGCATTGCTAAATGCTTTGGGGCATCACGGTTCGTGCAAAAGTCCAACCTACACTTTGGTTGAAACTTATTCTTTACACGGCAAGCAAATTAACCATTTTGATTTATATCGTTTGATGGATGCGAGCGAATTAGATTTTATTGGTGTGCGTGATTACACCCAAGAAGAAGCCGTCAATATTTTTGAATGGGCTGATAAAGGTCTTGGACGCATTCCGAGTGCGGATGTTGAAATAACTTTGGTTTTTAAAGGTACTGGTAGGTTTGCGACAATAGTGGCACGCTCACCGCGCGGCTGCGATATAGCTAGCTGTTTAAAAGGTAAATAATGGAAGTAACAGCCGCAACTGTGGTGCGGATCAAATTATTAAATTCTGATTTGGCGAGTAAAATTGCTGCTGGCGAAGTAGTTGAGCGTCCGGCCTCGGTAGTTAAAGAATTACTTGAAAATAGCTTGGATGCAGGTGCGAGCCAAATTGATTTAAGTATTGAAGGCGGTGGGATCCAAGCAATCGAAGTGCGTGACAATGGCTCCGGAATTGTAAAGGAAGATCTAGCTTTAGCTTTGCAACAGCATGCAACTTCTAAAATACACACCGCGGAAGATTTAGCCAATATAATGTCGCTAGGTTTTCGCGGTGAAGCGCTGGCAAGTATAAATTCCGTGACAAAACTAAGCATCACTTCACAAACCCGTACGCAAGAACATGCTTGGATTTTAAATAACGATCAACTCTCAGTTGCAGCTCATCCGGTTGGCACTACAGTCAAGGTGCGAGATTTATTTTATAACTTGCCGGCACGACGTAAATTTTTACGTTCCGAACGCACGGAATATCAATATGTGGAAGAAACATTTCGTCGCATCGCACTGAGTAATTTTAGTGTCGGATTTTCTTTAACCCACAATCAAAAATTAGTCAAAAATTTACCGGCGTGTTTAAATACAGCTGCACGGCTTAAGCGTTTAATTAAATTATGCGGTAGACAAGTGCTAGATAATTGTTTGGTGATTGATGTCGAACAAAACGGCATGCGTTTATGGGGTTGGCTTGCAACGCCAGAGCAAGCCCGCAGCCAAGAGCAGCATCAATATTTTTTTATTAACCAACGCATAATCCGCGATCGATTAATTAATCATGCAATACGGCAAGTGTATCAACCAGTATGCCAGGACGGTAAAATGCCGTTTTATTGCTTGTATTTAGAATTGGATCCTGTCTCCTTAGATGTTAATGTCCATCCAACCAAACACGAAGTGCGCTTTCGTGATGCACGTATTATACATGCTTTTATTACGCAGACTTTAGCTGCAGTCTTGCAAAGTGATCCGCAAGTTAACGACCATTCAATCAGCGCCTATAAAAACTCAGGCTTATCGCAAACTAATTTTAACAGTGCATATCAAGTCCTAAGCATTTTGCAAAATAAAATCATTGTTGCGCAAAGAGCTGATAACTTGATTTTGTTAGACGTGGCTAAAGCTCGTAAGCACCTATTGCTGCAACAGATGCAAGCTGACACTTCAACGATTAGTTTGCAATACCCACAAACTATAAATTTGCTGCGGCCACTTGATTTAAGCACAGAGTTTATCGAGTTCTGTGCCCAGTATGGTTTTGGCTTGCAGCAAAGCGGGCCGAGTAGCGTGTTACTCCGTTCGATACCTACAGCCTTACAAAATCAATCATTTAATCTAGCGCAATTATTTGCCACGCTACGCAGCTTTGCTGAAGAGAAAAATCCCCCGCTTGAGTCGCAACGCCAGATTTTAGAATGCGTTGATTTTTCTAGTTCGATTAATCAGCAGCAGGCTGCGGCACTGTTATCACACTTCGCGCCTGATTCTATCGGCAGAATTGAATACTCCCCAACCCAACTTCAACAGTTATGTACTTAACCAGCAATACCCAAGCTTTTTGAATGTTCTAGCCCACCAACTTGACTTTACCGGCAAATACTGGTATCGTGCGCGCTCAATAAGAATAAGCAAGGGTGGATGTAATGTTAGCTTGGTTAGATAGGAAAATTCGTCAAAGGTCTCTGTTAAACAAAATACAAGAATTTAAGAATACTTATAAGGACAATATTGGTAAGAACCCTGATGCTGAATATAAACTCTATCATTATATAGTTACAATAGAGGACAGAATTAATCAGCATACTTGGTACTTGGAGAAATCTAAAAATTTGGACCTCGATCTATACGACCTAAGAACTTTATTGGCCTATGAAAAGGATTCGTTTTATAATCCTTTGTTCGTCGCTGCATTGAAGGTTAGAAATGACCTCGCTACCTTTGCTGCGCAGACCGCTGATGTTACTAGCATAGATTCTAACCAAATCCCTTCCGATGATGCCACAGAGATATTTAGCGAAGAAACGCAGATTATTCATGGAAATGAGCAACGGGTGATTGTATTAGATGGAACACGTGCTGCAGCAATTTTAAGATCATTTGAGAATAGAAGGAGAGCTAATCCTCTAGTTAGCCAAGCGGTCGCGACTAATCCAACCGTTGATGATTTTGTAAGTGAGTGCATGCCAGGTTGTACAATTTCCTAATCTTGCCTGCTCAACAGTGTGTGCTACTATATAGATATGTTGAAAAAAATTATTTTAAATATCTGTTTAGCTTGCACCTTGTTGGGTACTGCATCTGCTGCTGAGCCAAACTCTGCCCCCACTTTAGCCGGTGGCTATCAAACTATTAGTACAATCGATCAAGGCGTACAAGATGCTGCGCAATTTGCTGTTGCGCAAATAAATCAAGGTTCGTTATCTGCTGTTCTGTCTGCCCAATCGCAGGTAGTGGCAGGAATTAATTATAAGCTCTTGCTAGAAATTGAGTCTGCTGATGGCACTAATCATACCTTTGATGTGATTGTATTTGTGCCATTACCATCCGACAATCAACCTATGCAATTAACTAGTTATCAGGATTTAGGCCCGGTGATTAGTCAGCCAAAATAAGCCAGCATAATCTATCTATACGCGTCGACATGATGCCCAACAACATTTTGGTTCTGCATTCTCATCTCCTTCTGGTACTGCAGATATGGTGCGTGGCGGTGCAATTTCCCTAAAAAATACAACACCGCCGGTTGGTGGTGTGCTTGGACATGACATGCTAGCAGTTGAAACACTATCACTATGCAATCTTGCAGTTAAGTTTAAATGTAACAACAGTAATTTTTCCTCTGTTGGCATATGCTCCAATAAATGTAGCGATAGAATTATTATCTGCAGATAAATTGGATTTGTGGGCTGTAACGCATAATTGAATGGTCGTGGATCAAGCTGACCGGTAGCAGTGATGGCATTATAACTGTATGGTTTAGCTTTGGCAGGTTTGATATCAACTATATCACCGTCATCAACAAATGTTATTTTAGGATCTTTGCCCCATAACCCGCGGTCAATAGTTTCTTGAATCAATGCAGCTTTGCAAAATTTTTCATTACGCAATTGTGGATAATCAATCGCATTGAAATATAAACATTTATCTAATGCGTTATGTTCCAATCTATATAATTCTTCTAATTTGCGTTTTACTAAATCTGCCTTCAATAAGGAGCGAGTTATAAAAGCGATGGTTTTATTTGCTTTTAGCAGAGCGCGAAAAATAACTCCCATTTCACTTTGATAAATCGCGTGATATACCGGCGCGAAATTCCTCTTATCATCTAAGACAACATCTTTAGGCAGTCTGACCTGTGTTGCGTAGAGATCGTAAGGAAGTTTTAAACCTTCGAAAATAAAGGGAGTTAAGTGCGGAGGCAGGTCAGTGCGTAGAGAATGATTAAACAAAAAACCAAATAAAGTATATTCAAGATCAAAAACAATTACATCGTTTTGAATAGGCATTTTAAAATTCCATTTTGTAAAAGCACTATTTCCATAGTTACTCTAGTTGAATGAAATTTGCAAGAAAATTAAATGGTTCTGATTATAGTTTGCTTTCTACGATACTTCTGCTGTAGCATCAAGTGGCAGGTATTGCAGTGTATTTGAATCATAAGTATAAATTTTACCACTCTCTATGTCGAAGAACCACAAATGCAATTCTAATTCGTTTTGCATAATTTTTTCTTTGATCCAAGGGAAGGTTAGACAATTTTGATACGATTCATTTAGTGCATGTTTAGCGCAGTCATCAACATTGTCTGAACTTTCAGTATCAGTCTTAATAAGCGATACCCAATTAGTAATAAAGTCATTCTGAGCATCGTATAGACCATTTGAGCGCAAGAGCTCTTGAATACCACCACACTGGCTGTGACCCAATAAAATTAAATGCTTAACCTTCAAAAAGCGGATTCCGAATTCCAACGCAGCACTAGTACCATGGTGTGCATCATCTTTTTCGTAAGGAGGGACAATATTAGCTACATTGCGTACCACAAATAGATCACCCGGATCACATTGTAATATTAGCGCCGGATCAACTCTGGAATCACAGCAAGCAATAACCATAACTTGTGGTTGCTGGCCGTTATCAAATAGAGATTGCATAACAGACTTATCGCCATGCACGTATTTCTCACGAAACGTCTGATAACCCTGTAGAACCTTATTGAAGATTTTATCCATTGCCTAAGTACTCTATCCCGCAGAAGCCACATACTAGCTCACTTGCTTATACACAGTCAAGCAGGTGGGTGTAGTTGCAACGGAACTAAGACGTAGAACTCCGGTCAAACATTAATAAGGTATTGAGGTTTGCAAATGCCATCATTATTAGAACGAAAATTATACGAGCTTTGTGACGCAATCGGTTATGAGGGAAGTTATTTTGCATCAACGATCGATAGCGTCCTAGGTTTACTAAAGCAGATTGATCCACTGGACAAACAGTTTATTCATGTGCAAGCTATAGTCTTTATTGAAAGGGTGTTGAAAAAATTAGCAGAAACAAGAACTGAACCTGCAGTTGAATTCAATGTAACGGTAGCAGATATTCGTAGATTGCAGGTTGGATTGGAACATCTTGAATGGACAGATCTATCCGAGTTCCAAAAAAGTTTTAAAGAAACTCAAGTCGATGTGTTTGCTTTGACTGAAGAAATAAAGAGTCAATTAAAAAATGATAAGAAAAATCTAGCGAAATTTAGTTCGTATAGTGATGAATTGTCTCCGGATAACATGCAAATGATAAGGAAAATCGGCGCTAAGCATCCAGAGTTAATGCCTAAATTACAACAGTTAGATAAACTGAGTTTTTATTACCCAATGTCAGTGTTATACAATTTTATGTTTAACTTTGATCAATTATCTTTTGATGAAAATAATTTACGCCGGTTTTTAGCGCAAGATGATGCTCGTATTGCAGAAATTTTAAAAGAATATAATGAAATACAAAATATAAAGACTATGATAATGGCAATTATAAATCTGTCTTTCAAATTATATATTGAGCAGCGTTATGACATGCGAGGAATATCTACACGTGAAGATATTCCGTTTGCACATGTAGTTAAAATGGAAGCAGAGTTATTAGGGTTTATTGATTGGCGGGTTGAGGCTTCCACTAGTGATTATGAACGGGTTCGCAAGCTACTTGCTAAAGAGTTTCCGAACTTACCAGCGACTGCTGAACTAGATGAGGCTGAAAGGAAAAGGATCTCGGATGCAGAAATACGCCAAAATTCAGAAAGACTTTATGGTAATGGGCATGAAACGATTCAGCGCGGCGCAGAATATCTACATGCTGCAAGAAATAAATTACGATCAGCCAAAGGTGTAAGACCTAGCGCTGCTGTTAAGGCAGAAGATACACCGCCTACAGATAATGACACAAAACATCCTTCAAAATATACCAGAGGGGTGTGATTTTTGCTTCCCAACTAAATATCTGTTAATATTTGCCACATGCAAAAACAAGCAATTTTCCTCATGGGCCCCACTGCGGTCGGTAAAACTGCCTTGGCAATTAAGCTAGCCCAGCATTTACCAGTTGATCTGATCAGCGTTGATTCAGCTATGGTTTATCGTGGATTGGATATTGGTTCCGGCAAACCTACTAAAGAAGAATTGGCGCTTGCCCCGCACCAGCTAATTGATATTTGTGATCCAGCGCAACCGTATTCTGCGGCGCAATTTTGTGTCGACGCAAAGCTTGCCATGCAAAATTCTTGGCAACAGCAACGAATACCATTATTAGTTGGTGGTACGATGTTATATTTTCGCGCTTTGCAGTTCGGTTTAGCAACCCTACCACCGGCTAATCCTGAAATACGCGCGCAAATCTCCGCCCAAGCATTACAACTTGGTTGGCCGGCGATGCATGCGCAATTAGCGCAACTGGATCCTATTACTGCACAACGTTTAAATGTAAATGATACGCAACGAATTTCTCGTGCTTTAGAAATTAATATTTTAACTGCGCAGCCATTAGCGAGTTTTTATCAACAGCAACCGATTGTTAATCTAGATTATCAATTACACAGTTTTGCTCTATTACCAAATGATCGTGCAATATTACATGACGTTATTGAGCAACGTTTTGATCAAATGTTAAGCGCTGGTTTAGTTGCTGAAGTAGAACTTCTGTACGCTCGTCTCGACCTTTCACCACAATTACCCGCTCTACGTTCAGTGGGTTATCGTCAAGTTTGGTCTTATTTAGATCAACAAATTGATTTTACTACAATGCGCTCACAAGCAATTGCTGCAACAAGGCAACTGGCTAAAAGGCAGTTAACATGGTTGCGTAGTTGGCCAGGAATTATTAACATAGAAAATTCTAAGGGTATGGCACTGGATACTATTATTCAGTCCGTGGTAAGCTCTCAATAATTTAAGATTCTAAGTAAAACTTAAATACTTAGAAAATTATGTAGAGTAAAATTAATATTAAAGTGAGGCGTGCAGAAACTATTATGACGGAGAATATAAACATGTCTAAAGGGCAAACATTACAAGATCCTTTTCTAAATGCACTACGTAAAGAAAGAGTCCCTGTTTCTATATATCTTGTAAATGGAATTAAATTGCAAGGTCACATTGAGTCATTCGACCAGTTTGTGTTTCTGTTACGAAACACTGTAAGTCAAATGGTATACAAGCACGCTATATCAACTGTTGTTCCAACCCGTAATGTTAAATTAACCCAAGTTGCTGCTGAAGAAGAATTTGCACACGAACCAGGTAATGCGTAAAAATTGTTAGATAGACCTGAAACTGGCGAACGTGCATTATTAGTCCATCCTCGAGCTAGAGATCCACGCCTCACTGCAGACTTGTACGAGTTCCGTGAACTTGCCTTGTCTGCAGGGGCTATCGTAGTAGATAGCATAACCACTCATCGTGACACGCCCGACCCTAAATTTTTTCTTGGCACGGGTAAAGTCGCAGAAATAAAACAATTAGTTGCTGCACTTGAAATCGATCTGTTATTAGTCAACCACGAATTAAGTCCTGCCCAAGAGCGTAATTTAGAAAAAGAACTACAATGTAGAGTAG
>CAYPGU010000063.1:0-10143 GCA_964409995.1 uncultured Legionellaceae bacterium
GAACAAGCGCTCAAATATCGTGAGCAAATCCTGAGCAACGTGCCAGTTGGTGTGCAATTCGAGCCATTAATGACTTTGTATTTAACCGACAACACAACTCCTGCAGAAATATACAAAGCCAAAGCAACTGGTAAAATTCTTGCCTGTAAGTATTATCCAGCTGGTGCCACAACTAATTCAGATGCTGGCGTAACTGATATAACCAAATTAACTGCGACCCTCAAGGCGATGGAAGAGAGTGGAATGTTGTTGCTAATTCATAGTGAAGTAGCAGATCAAAACATCGATGTATTTGATCGAGAAAAGGAATTTATTAATAAAATTGTCAAGCCGATGGTTAAACAATTTCCGAAACTAAAAATTGTTTTGGAACATGTAACAACTAAGGACGCCGTAGACTTTGTTATGGCTGCACCAGATAATGTCGCAGCAACTATAACTGCTCACCACTTGCTGTATAATCGAAATGCTATTTTCAAAGGTGGGATACGTCCGCATATGTACTGTTTACCAGTCTTAAAGCGCGAACAGCATCGCACAGCATTGTTAGGTGCTATTAAAAGCGGCAACAAAAAGTTCTTCCTAGGTACTGACAGTGCAGCGCATGTTAAAAGTACTAAAGAAGCATCGTGTGGTTGTGCCGGCGTATTTTCCGCTGTTTCTGCTTTAGAGTTGTATGCTGAGGCCTTCGAAGAAGCAAATGCAATGCAAAATTTTGAAGCATTCTGTAGTTTTAATGGCGCAGATTTTTATGGCTTACCAAGAAATACAACCAAAATTAAATTAATTAAACAGGAATGGGTCGTTCCGGAGCAAATCGTTGTAAAAGGAAATGACGTTTTAATCCCCTTACGCGCCGGAGAAACAGTAAAATGGAAAAAAGTAGCATGAAAACATTAAAATATGTCAGCATCTTCACAGTATTGACCTTAACAATCGCCACTTCGGCATTTTTTATCAGCCCTCAATTTCGCCACAGCATTCGTGGTACTTCTACATATTGGTACGCAACGGATAAACTTGCCATGCCAATTATGCATCGCTTAGATCCTGAAGAAGCACATCATTTAACTGTACGCCTACTGAAAAATAACTACGCTCCGGTGGCAAAAAAATCTGATCCAAAGATTTTAAACATCAGCACAATGGGGATGAAGTTTTCTAATCCGATTGGGATAGCCGCTGGGCTGGATAAACAAGCTCAAGCGATGCAAGGTTTGTTAGATCTTGGCTTTGGTTTTGTTGAAGTTGGTGGAGTCACACCAGAACCGCAAATTGGCAACCCTAAACCGAGGATTTTTAGATTGCCTGAAGATAATGCAATTATTAATCGATACGGACTAAATAGCGACGGACAAATAGTAATCAGCGCCCGACTAGCTGAGTTCAAAGCCAACTCAAATGGAATCGTTGGCGTTAACATAGCTAAGAACACCACTAGTACCGATATGATTGGTGATTACCAGAAAGGTGTGCGCAATTTGGGTGGTAATGTAGATTTTATAGTGTTAAATGTGTCATGCCCTAATGTTGCATGGACTAAGGAACTTAGCAAGGATGGCGATGAATTGGCCAATATGGTTTGCGCTGTGCGTGCTGAGCGCGACAACTTGCCCAATTCAACTGTACCGTTATTGATGAAACTAGCACCCGATATGGATGATAGCACCAAGCAACATATGGCAGACATAGCAATACATTGTGGCGTAGACGGCTTAATTGTATCTAATACGACTGTTGGTCGCAGCGCAGATCTACGTAGCCCACATAGTAAAGAAATTGGTGGTTTAAGTGGTCGCCCACTAAAACAAGCTGCTTTGCAAAGCGTGCGTGATATGTACCGCCTCACACAAGGTAAAATTCCTATTATTGGGGTAGGTGGTATCGAGTCTGGCCAAGATGCGTATGAGCGCATTCGCTCCGGTGCATCATTGGTGCAAATTTACACCGCCATGGTATACCAAGGTCCAGGAATATTGCCCAAAATCAAAGCTGAATTAGCTAAACTCTTAGAGCGCGATGGCTTTAATTCAGTAGCAGAGGCTGTTGGTATTGATGTGAATATGCAAAGCTAATACCTTACTTCGCTTCGGTCTTTTCCTTCGCTTCGGCTTCATCCCAGATCTTTTGCCACTGCTTGGCATACTGGGATGCAAGCTCAGAGCAATGGTTAATGATTAAAACATTTTCCGCATTTTTTGCTTCAGCTGATTTTGTGTAGTTAAAGCTGCCCAGCTGCAAGGTATTATCATCAATAATAATAAATTTATTGTGCATAATAGAGTATTTATGCGAAAACTTCACTGTAACATCATTTTCTTGTAATAAACGCGCTACACTATTTTGCTTTAGTTGACTCTTATCTAATATAACTTTTACTTCGACGCCACGTTCTTTCGCAGCAATTAAGGCTTGGGCTATTGTTTCCGATGTAAAAGAATATGCTGCCAAACAAATGGTACTTTTAGCTTTTGCAATCGTGGCAGTGATTAGTTGCGTAGCTCCTTGTTTAGGTGAAAAAGCCACTTCAAATGTAGGAGCTGTTTTAACCGGTAATGGAATGACTTCTGCGGTTGCAGCCGAAGCAAACGCGGAATATGGCAAGGCGCAACTTATGCCAATTACAATAAGAGCTTTAATTAATTCTAAACGATAATTTATAAATATCTTTTTCACTATGACAATCCATGCAACTAGTTTAAAAACGCATTCAAGCATAAAGATTGCTTGTATTGCAACTTAAAAGATTAAGATGGATTGCCAGATTTAAGCCGATTGCGCCACAAATTCAGGCATTCTACAGTTAAGGAGAATCCCATCGCACAATAAATATATCCGCGCGGGATATGAGAATGAAATGCATCTGCAATCAACACCATGCCGATCATGATCAAAAAACTTAAAGCCAACATTCTAACACTTGGATGATGTTCAATAAAAGCACTCAATGGTTCACTTACAAAGATCATTACCAGAATTGCAATCGTGATTGCCGTTGCCATCACCCAGTAATATTGCGATAAGCCAATTGCGGTCAAAACACTATCCAACGAAAATACAATATCCAAAATGGCAATTTGAGTAATTACCCACCAAAATGTGTGCATTTTGAGGTTTATGTCTTTTGGTCTTTGCGCAGTTTCCATTTCATTATGGATCTCTTGTGTAGCTTTTAATAATAAGAATAAGCCACCAGCAAATAAAAATAGATCGCGCCCGGATACTTCCAGGCTGAATATGGTAAACAAGGGAGTAACTAATTTTGATATCCACAATGCTGAGGCTAAGAGTAAAAGTCTAGTCACCCAAGCTAACGTTAGACCTATTCGGCGTGCTTTAGATTGTTGCTCATGCGGCAGTTTTTGCGACAGAATTGATATAAACACTAAATTATCAATGCCCAGAACGATTTCTAAGATCGTCAAGGTTGCAAGACTTAATAGAATATCTAATATTTCTGGCATTTATCTCTCGAGTCGGTTTAACTTAATTTAAGCTTAGATGCGAGTATATATAAATGCAATCTTAAACCAAGCTAAACAGTAGAGTTTGGAGTCATTTTCCTAGAGCTGGGCGGGGTTGTGAATAGTCGTTGCGTTTCTAGATCTTCAATTTGTGAACTGCACTTCGTTTTAGCGTATTGATACAACATTGTGCCGGTTTTACATGTAGTAATATATAATCCCTTGCATACATAGCCACCAATTGCCATGCTCGCCATCATTTGTGCTGCTTGAGCAGGTATAGAATCACTTTTATCCGCAGGGCAAACCATCATACCAGTTGTGCCGCCAGTCAACATAGCAACGCACTTACCAGCATCGAAGGCTGCTTCTGATAAATTTTGATGCTTAATAAAACTACCAATCACGGGAAACTCAATCAATAAGCTTACAAACCAATTATCACGCCAGCTCTTATTAGTTTCATTGTCAGAATGCATTACAATACCCGTTCAACATATAAATTTATTTGACTACTTTACAACATTTGGTAGTATTTTTCTAGATGAATTTTTGGTTTTAGGTCATGATTATAACACTTGTGGTGCAGGCTTCGATTTGGGAATATTTCGTTCGTTTATCCGGTGTATGAAACCAGGAGTTACCACCCCAGGTTTTTCAAAAAAGGTTTTCTTCCATAATACTCTGTTGGCAAGCTCCTGTTCAGGAGTAAGATCTGAAACATCTATTACTAACGGATTTTTTTCAGTAAAAGTGGATTTGCCGTATGGACCAATATTATTTTGATTCCATCTATAATCAATAAAATCGAGTAAATGTAAAAACAAATCGATTAACAGCTGTACAAATTCGCGTCTATTTTTAAACCATTCTTTGGGACTTGTCACTGGCCTACTTTCCAATTGAATCCAAGTACATTTGGATTTATTGTCATTATCTACAAAACGAGTTCCAAACAAAGCTTCGCTCAATAATGGCCCGGCAATAGCAAACTGCGGATCTTCGGATTGATGGCTAGAGATTCGCGACTTCATGGAATCCTTACCGTGCGCACCAAAAACTCGTTTCCACTTTTTATAATTTTCGCCATCATCACCATGCAATTCTATATGTGCACCTAGGAAGAAATGAATCACTTGTTCAGGATGCTCCATTTTACCCAACATAAAATCAATTAGAATTAATTCACTCTCTGTGGCCTTCTTATAGATTTGTAAGATTTTTTTTCTATTCTGTTCAGGTAAAACGTTTACGCCTTTTTTTGGCGCAGGAAAGTGGTGTGCTTCTGCTCTTTTCCTACTCGCTGGTTTATGCGCATGCAACATGGATTTACGCTTTAAACCGACGGTTTTATGAATTTTATGCGCTTTATGAGCTGACATATACACCTTTTATTATTATTTTATCGTATATTATGATTATTTTTTATTATTATAGTTCGGATTATTGTTGCAATTACACCCTAAAATGATTATTTTAGTGAATTGCCAAGCAAATACGCCTAAATTATACCAAACTTGGACTATAGTGCAATGGTTTCTAATTTTTATGGAAAATAATTGGGTAAGTTTAAGCTGCTGTATCAAATAATCTTGGGTTACTGCATCGCAACAGCCGCAGTCTACTTCCTATCTGATCGATCCATTTTCCTGCCACCCAGCAGTACTTATAAAGACTCTAGCAAAATAATCAAACTTAAAACTGCAGATGGTGCTACTATTGCCGGCATTTATCTGCACAACCCAAATGCAGAATTTACAATTTTATACAGCCATGGTAATGCCTATGATCTAGGCATGTTTTATCCATATCTACTTGAAATGCAAGCGTGGGGATTTTCTATATTTAGTTATGATTACCGTGGGTATGGTATTAGCGAAGGTAAACCAAGTGAAAAGGCTACCTATCAAGATATTGATGCAGCTTACGAATATTTAGTGCAGGAGCAAAAAATTGATCCTAAAAAAATAATTTTATTTGGTCGCTCGCTTGGTTCTGGGCCAACGATTGAACTTGCCACACACAAACCAGTTGGCGCAATTATTTTGGAAGCACCATTTGTCAGTATTTATAGGGTAGTAACGTATTATCCAGTATTTCTATTTGATAAGTATAATAATTTAGCAAAAATAAATCATATCAATGTACCAATATTATTTATTCATGGCGATCAAGATAAAACTGTGCCGCTTTGGCATGGGCAAAAATTATATGATACTTTTCAGGGACAAAAGGAATTTCTGTTAATACCAGGTGCTGGACATAACAATATTGACGCTGTAGATCCACAAAAATATAAAGTTACTATCCAAAAATTTGCTAAACAGGTAGATGAAGAGACTTAGCTGTTCGTGCGCCTAATTGCAAACCTTAATGTTATCACCATAATTTATACAATCATCTTCTGAATCATCAAGCAGCAATTCATTTTGTAGATTTAGCATTGCATAATAATAATTCTCTATGTCAGTATCCTGTAATGAATCCCAATAGCCATTTGGAATGTACAGTAAGTTATCGATTGCAATCCTGGTTGATGACGAGATTGCTTCTGTTGGTGCAGGATTTGGATTGGGTGGTGTAGGCGGAGTCGGTGGCGTATTGCTAAACATATCAATCCCATCGAAGAAATGCGTCCCAGCAGTAATCGTATTCAGCAAAACAATTTGATCAATAGCTGCTTGGCCAGATAATCCATTCACAAAACCAGTTAAATTACAGAAGTTTGTGTCAAGTTGCAGGCCATGTACATTTAGCCCGCCTATCGCATTGTTAGACTTGAATTTAACTGTACCATTAACTACCAAAGAAGATAAATTGATATCACCATTTGCAAAATCTAATTCATAATAGTGTAAATTACTTAATGAATTAACTGAGGGAGTACCTGGGGATGGGTTTTTATTATTTAATACTAAATTAGTAATATTTGCTGTTACCCCTGAAAATACTGGAGCAATAGTGCCAAAATCATTATCTTCAGCTAGTAAAATGCTAGATGTAGGCGCATTAACCGAGAAGGTGCTAGTACCGCCAGTTGCAGTGAGCGTGCCGCTTTGCGATATAGTGCTGCCAGATTCAAAATTCAAGTTTCTACCGATGCTCGATGTGCCCAATACTGAAGCTAAAGTGTTTTTGAATGCAACATCATTTGCACCGTTGTTACTTAGACTAATTGCACCTGTAATCAAATTGTTATCAGTTAATTGAATACTATTTGCTCCAGCGCCAAAGAAGGCCTCACCAGGGACTGTCAGTGGCCCAGTTTGACTAATTGGGCCCAAAGCATTTACGGTTAGATTCTGTCCAACCGCTGAAGTTGCCAATATTAGGTTAATTGCGTTAGTTAAGCTTACATTATGCGCCCCACTATTGCTCAAACTTACTGCACCTGTAATTTGATTATTTTGAGTTAACACTATTGGGTTGGCACCAGCACTAAAGCTCGCTGTACCAGGTACAGTTAAAACTCCTGTTTGGCTAATTTGACCACCAGCTGTTACTACTAATACACCTGAATTCGTTTGGGTTATGGTTGGCAAGCTCATGGCTGAATTATTAAATGTGAGCGTTACATTTCTTAGATTTGTTAAACCTGTAAAGCTAGGTACTGAAGAATTTGCGTTTATATTACGAATATTAACATCACGAATATTACTTCTAGTACCTGAGAATACTGGAGCTATAGAGCCTAAGTCATTTGCTGCATTAAGCGTAATGTCTGAGCCGGCCGCTGTTGTGCTAAGAGTAGTGACGCCAATATTAGCTGTAATTATTCCGCTCTGAGTAATAGATCCGCCACTGATTAGGCTCAAATCTTGACCTGCTGTTACCGTACCAATTAATAGTGGCAAGCTATTTCTAATTGCAATATTGTTTGTCCCACTGTTAGCCAAACTAACAGCGCCAGTAAATTGATTATTTGAGTTTAATAATATTTCATTCCCACCTGCATTGAAGCTAGCTGTGCCCGGGACGATCAAAACTCCTGTTTGTGTTATTGCACCACTGGCAGTAGCATTCAGGTTTCTACCAATACTAGAAGCAGCTAAAGATAATGCTGTGCTATTATTGATACTTACATCATTTGTACCGCTATTGCTAAATGTTACCGGCCCGGAGAGCAAATTATTCGCGTTTAAAGTTATAAAATTAGCACCTGCGTTGAAAGTTGCATTACCAGGCACAGTTAGAATCCCGCTTTGGGTAATTGGTCCACCTGCAATCACACTTAAATTACCACTATTGTTTAAGCTAAGTGCCGGCAAAACAAGTGCAGAATTATTAAATTCAAGGGTTAAGTTGCGTAAACTGCTCAAACCGCTAAAGCTAGGTGCTTGCGCCGCTGCATTTACATCACGGTAATATACATCCCGAATATTCGACAAAGTTCCAGTAAAGGTCGGCGCAATACCATCGAGGTTATTTGCTTGATTAAGGTTAATATCTGCATTAGCAGCACTGCCAGCGAATGATGCGGCTCCACCGCCTGACAACACTATTGGCGAAGTTTGGCTAATTCCATTTGCGCCAACAGATAAGTTTGAGCTCATTATTATTGAAGGCAAGACTACTGCTGAGTTTGCCAAGGATATTGTTAGTGGTGCCGCACCTGTTATAGCACCACCAAGTGTAGTAGTGCCTGCCCCAATACCAGATATGGAACTGTTAGATGCTACGCTAATAGGATTGTTAATGGTAACGTTGGCACCGCTCACAGATAGTGCACCAGCACTTGCAACGCCTGTACCGTTCAACACAATACTATTAGTATTAGCCAAATTACTAGCATTAAAATCAATTTCTAATTGTGCACCAGCTGTTATTGTGGTAGACGAAGAATTACCCAAAGCAGTATTAGCATCTAATCTAAGGATGCCTGCGGTTATATTGGTTGGGCCATCATATGTATTATTACCACCTACCACTAAAGTTCCAGTGCCAGTCTTGGCTAGAGCACCACCAACGCTACCCGCAATTATGCCGTTATATGTTAAGACCGTACTAGGATCTATATTTAATGTTGATCCTCCTAGCAAAATAGCAATGCCGCGATTCTGATTTAGTGTGAATGTTTGCGTGATTTGTAATTGACCGCCATTAAAATTGATCAATCCTGGAGTAGCACTAACAGGTACTGCCCCCAAACTTCCGTCAATTCCTATTGAGAGTATACCGCCTTCTAAATTCCAAACGCCATTGAATCCATTGCTAGTATTAGTCAAGCTTAACTTGTTGGTGCTGGTGTTGCTCATGGTTATGTTACCGCTGCCAATAAATTCCCCAGCAAAACTAGTGTCTAGTGTCTGCTCAATAGAAACAATAACGCTGTTTGTATTGATTTCTCCGCCATTTAAGCCACCGCCAGATAAATTTTTGATTGTTTGATTAGCAGTACAATTTAAAATTGCACCAGATGTATCAGCCAAACTTAAGCCACTGCTAGCAGCTATTGCATTTGCAGTATTTAATTGCATAGTGCCAACACTAATAGCTGTTGAACCGGTATAGGTATTAACACCGCCTAAAATTAAAGTACCTGTACCAGTTTTTGTTAGCCCACCACTGCCAGCCATAATTCCATTATATGTAAACAAGAAACCTGGTTGAACTTGAATGGTGGCATTACTTGCACCAAACGCAATCCCACGATTAGCATTCAAGGTAAATGTAGCATTAGCTATTAATGTACCACCATTTATAACAATCTTCCCTGGGGTTGCCACACCAGGCACTGCGCCAAGATTTGTATCAGCAGTTATTAGTAGTGCGCCGCCATTTATAGTGGTAATACCGGAATAAGAACTAGTAGTACTAGATAAGGTTAATGTATTGGTACTGCTCGAGCCTAAAGTTAAATTACCAGTGCCTGTAATTGTACCGGCATAAGTGCCAGCTGCTGTTTGATTTACTGTTAAAGTAGCAGATCCCAACGTTATAGTGCCGCCGGTTGTACCACCACCCGATAAGCTGCCAATTACTTGATTATTATTATTTAACAATAAGGTTACACCGGCAGTATTGGCTAAGATCATGCCAGTGGTATTGGCTATTGCATTTGGAATAGTTAAGGATAAAGTTGCAGCATTGATCGTCGTAGTTCCAGAATAAGTATTCAATCCACCCAAGGCGAAAATTCCTGCTCCAGCTTTTATCAAGTTACCACTGCCTGCGATTATCCCGTTGTATGTTAAAGTTGAAACATCGGACTGAATTGTGCTTGATGTGGCAGTAGTTAAAGCTATGCCTCGATTGGCATTTAAAGTAAACGCTGCCGTGGCTTGCAAAACACCACCACCCAAGGTAATGCTACCTGGTGTTGCCACCCCCGGCACGGCGCCCAAATTACCATCTGATGATATACGTAATGTACCAGCATTGATTGTAGTGTTGGCGTAACTATTAGCCGCGGATAAGATGATAACACCTGTACCAACCTTAGTTATATTAAAGCCGCCAGATATTATGCCACTTAAGGTTGTGGTGTTACCTGTGCCGCCTATAGTAGCATTACCTAATAGCGTTATTGCTCCCGCATATGAACTAGTACCAGTACCAGTCAAAGCGCCAACCCCGCCCACACCAGTACCACTAATACTCAGAGGTTTAGCACCGACAGCTACTGCGTTAATGTTGAGCGTGGCACCACTTGCAACTGTCACCGTTGTTGCGTTGGAAC
>CAYPGU010000064.1:0-10001 GCA_964409995.1 uncultured Legionellaceae bacterium
CTTGGCCGGGATGACAAATATAGAGCATGTCTGAAACGACAATGTCGAGCACGTCTGGCATGGATCCCGGCTCTGCGCCGCCAGGAGCGGCTTGGCCGGGATGACCAATATAGAGCATGTCTGAAACGACAATGTCGAGCACGTCTGACATGGATCCCGGCTCTGCGCCGCCAGGAGCGGCTTGGCCGGGATGACAAATATAGAGCATGTCTGAAACGACAATGTCGAGCACGTCATCCCGGCCAAGACGCACCCTGTGCGTCGCTGAGCCGGGATCTATTGCTCTTATTGATTTAGACACCTGCCTGTGGTAAAACAACACTTATGAAAAACTTTTTTAGGTTGATATACCCCTTCTTTTACGGTAGCGAAAAAAAATACGCGCGCTGGGGCGGTTTGTTACTCGTTTTACTATCACAATGTTCAACTACTTTTGGTTATTTCTTTGTGCAATGGAACCGTAGGTTCTATGATGCTTTAGAGCTAAAAGATGGCGCTGCCTTTTTTAAAGAATGCATGATTTTTGCTGGTCTGGCACTTTGCTTTGTATTGATTTACAGTTTAACGAAATATTACAGTCAACAATTTGCCATCCGTTGGCGCATCTGGATGACGAAATGCGCTCTCAAAACTTGGGTGCATGATCAAAATCGTGGCAAATTAGAAGGCTCCGACCAAAGAATTCAAGAAGATCTAATGCGTTTTACTTTACTGTTTGAACGCTTCTTTCTTGATTGCTTCAATGCCGTATTGATGATTTTGATTTTAATCCCGATGTTATTTACTGAGACTGCAGATCTAAAGTTTTTTGGCCTGCCCTTAGGTTTGATCGTTCTATTAACAGCAATTATATATACTGCGTTTGGAATGCTAATCTCAGCGAAAATTGCTAACCCGCTAATCCAATTGGAATATGACAATCAAAAACTAGAAGCAGAGTTCCGTTACCAATTAGTCCATGTACGTGATGGCGCCGAACGTAATCCGAGTTTTTTTGACAACCTATTATCATCATTAACGATTAATTATGGACAAGTTTATGGCAAGCAAAAGAACTTTAACCTATGGCAAAAAGCCTACGATCAATTCTCCTTCTTGATTCCATTTGGCTTATTAGGTTCAAATTATTTTGCCGGCTTGTTAACTCTCGGTATGTTAATGCAAATCAAATCGATATTTTCACGTATTCGTAATTCGATGGCATATATTTTAGATCATTATACTGAATTAACTGAGATGCTAGCAATTTCAAAACGTTTGGTAGAATTTTACGCCAGCTCTAATATAGACTTACTAGCCATAGACCAAGAAAGCAAAGATCTAAGTAACGCAGCGCTACATACCTGAATGAGGTTTTTTTCCACTAGAATTCTTACCTTTATCTTCAACATTACCTTTAACAGCTGCCAAATATTTACTCGCAACATCAGGTTTAGTTGATGCTTTTTGAGGTGCTGTCTTTTGCACTGCACCAGTAGCAGCAGCTTGGTATTTAGCTGTAAAAGTTGGATTTTGTTTAGATTTTGGTTGCTTCTCGCTTGCAAATTTTGCCGCACTAGATGTAGTCGATTGTTTTGGTGGTGGTGGAGGTGGTGGCGGAACCTTAACAAGATTCGGCGGTTTGATTGCTGGTGGTGGTGGCGGAGCTTTTTTGGCAGCTACTGGTTGTTGAGTCTTTTTACTATTACTATTATTACTATTATTACTACTAAACGCACTGACTCTAGACGCAACAGAAACTGGAATATCAACAACGGCTGAGGCAGTAATTTGTTGCTGCGCTGCCTTGCTACTCATTGGAGTAAGAGCGCTCGGTTTATTTTTTTCCTTTTCATAATCTTGGCACATCTTATAGCACCAGCAACATACCCATTGGCGTGTGGTCTCTTGATCGCCAGGTTTGTTTGTAGCGGGTAACATTCCAATAATGTATTGAATAGTGCTACGCCCGTTACTAGAGGCACCAGTTCTACCTCTACGATGTGCAGATTGTATAGCAGAGCTGGATTGCTGTGGGGATGATAATAGAAAAGCGGCTCTTGTGCTATAACCTTGTGCTTCCAAGGCTTTTGCACTTGCTTCAGCTTCTCGTTTCAAACGCTCATTTCTTGCAAGGTCCGTGTCATCTACCGTTTTATCTTTAGCAGGCAAAGTCCAGCTCACTGAACCCATGGTGCCAAGAGAGCCAGTGATGTGCAATTTTCCAACATAGCGGTTTTTGGTACCGTCAATATCGTGTCTCACACTTGTTTCTGGTTCTTCTTCTGGCTTCGCATCCTGCATTTTTTTTGTTATTACAGCAGCGATTATAACCCCACCCACTATAGGGAAAACGATCCACCATGGAACAATTGGTGGTGGTGGCGATGATTCAGTCGGAGATTGTGTGGCATTCATAGCAGTTGGCGTCGGAGTTGCGATAGGTGGAGCGATATTGCAAATTGCTTTAGCAATTTCTCTAATTGCTGCTATGACATTTGAATATGAAGATACTGGGAATATAAATTCTTCTTTACCACATAATGCCAACATGAAATCGTGATCAACAGCAAAGCCAACTTCTATGCACATAAATTGCACGCCTTCTATTCTAGCGATCTCTGCAGCTACGTTAAGCACTTCAGGTGCATTTTCAACAACACCATCAGTCATAAATGGGATTATTACAGGCACACCAGGTCTGCGCTTGGGCAGTTCATTATCTCTAATATGCTGTAAAGTAGGTAATGGGTTTGTACCACTACCGGCGTAAGTAGCTTTCATATCTTTAATAGCTTTCAACAGAGCCTTTTTTTGTGTTGATTTAGATGATCCTAGGGATACTTTTTCGCTCATAGAACTACCAAAAGTATAAATACCAAACCTTGTATCTTGCTCAGATACTTTAAATGCGTTTACAAAATCTGTAATCGCCGGGATGACAAAATTCTCCCAATTGTATTGACCAACACTACCTGATTCATCAGCGTCGAATAATAATTCCAACTTTGTGGCGCATGGGTCTGGTGTTGGGATAGGTGTAGACGCTTGCAAGGATCTGGAATCTGAGCGTAGATTACCGTGTGCGTCTGCGCCTTCAATGACTGTCAGACCACACCAAGCACCGTACATCATAATTAATAAGTATCTTTTCATATAGATCTCTAAGCATAGAACGATATATATAAGATATAAAAAACGAGAGTTGGTTCAATATATTTGCAGGGTAATTGCACGTATTTGAATTGAGAGTAATCCCACTTGTGGAAATTTATGTGCTATATTATTAGTATAAATTATAAAATATATGAGGATTAATATGTCTGGTCAGACAGGTCAAAGTGATTGGGTTCGTATATATGGAGCCAGCTTTGAGCCCGTAAATCCATCAACTTGGTCTAATCAAATTTCTAAAATTTCTATAACCAATATTCCAAACAACAATGATAGATGGAATTGCACCATATTTATTGCAGCTCAAATACAAAAGGATTCGTTCATAGAAAACAACCTTCCAACGTTTAGGAGCAAAGTTGCCGAAAACCAAATGGATCAGGCTATCACCATAGTGAATATTAATGATGCAGAATTGCAAAACCTATGTGAATTATTTTGTGGTCCTGAAAATAGAGACTTATTCTTGCTTGCCGCGAGAGATTTGAGAAGTGCGAATGAGCAGAGAAGACAGATTGGTCAGATGCCTCAGAGGACTCAGCAGTTGATGACAGATCAATCGGTCGTAAGAGATCCTCATACTATGTTGTATACACCAACAACCTCAAATTTGGTACGGTCACAAGAAGATGTTGATAACGATCCGATAGTTAAAAAACTAATAGCAATTATTAAAGAATATGACGAAAAATATAAAGAAAAAATATTAGAAATTCCTGATAAACTAACTGATGAAATGACACTTGCTCTTCAAAATAAAAATCTAATAGATCCTAGTACAGCCGAAGTCTGTAGATATCCAATAGCAGTAAACATTTACATGCATGATGCGCGCAGTCTTCTTCAATGGGCACGAACTAGGATTAGCGCTGGTAAACCAGTCACAGATCCTATGAATAATGAAATTATACAAAGTGCAGAAATTATTGTATTTGCCCCTGAAAAGCTAACTACAATAAAAGAAACAATTGATCATGCGCCGGAAGCCAGTGCAAACGGGGCACAGAAACCTAAAAATATCTAAAAATCCTGGTCAAAACATTTCTAAATGCCGCCAATAATATATGCTGATGTTGCACGTAGAAATTGGGGTGAGACAAACTGGTTAAATGATCACCTTGCGTTGGTAATAATTAAAATAAGAGCCAATAAGTAATAAATTGGGGATATTTAGCATCAGCATTGCTAGCGCATATGGAATAGTATTGTAAATTTGAAATTGCAAAACCAGGCCTGATAATACTCCACCGCTACAATAAATCAACGCGCCATAACTAGCAGAAGCGATACCTGCAATATGTTTAAATGGTTGCACCGCCATAGCCATACAGGGACCAAATAATAACCCTACGCCTAAGGTTACTAATAACATTGGCGCCAAAAATCCAACAATAGTTAAGCCAAGAATTAAGTCTAGAACCAACATCGTTGTTGCGCCAAACAATAGTAGTAAACAACCTAGAAAAACTGTCGAGTTTATACCAATTTGCTTTTGTACTTTAGGGCTAATCATGTTACCGAGTAAATAAATCGCAAAGTTACAGCCAAAATATACCCCAAAGATGTTTTCAGGCACACCCAATCTTTCTATTAGTAATATCGAAGAAATAGAGAAAAACATAACTAGCGAACTCAACCCAGCTATACCACTATAGGTGTAGACCAAAAATTGCCGATTCGATATCACATCAAAGTAGTTCTGGTATAATTTTGCAAAAACAATTTGCTGGCGTTGCAAACAAGTTTCTGCAATATACAAATAATTAATTGCAAAAGTCACCAGGCTAAAGCCCAGCATAAAATAAAAACCAGTGCGCCAGCTATTAGTTAAAACAAATAATGTGCCACCTAAAATTGGCCCTAACGTGGGCGCTAAAGAAATTATACCGTTCAGATAACTGTACGCTCTAGGGGTAGTTTGATCATCAAACACATCGCGCACAATTGCCATTGTAACCACTGTGGTGCCGCATGCACCCAGCCCCTGTAACAAACGCGTTAGTACTAACTGCCAAATCATCGTCGTGTGCGCGCAAGCTAAAGAGCTAATTGCGAATAATAATGTACTAGCTAACAATACTGGTCGGCGGCCAAATTTATCCGATAGAGGCCCCATTATTAGCTGTCCAAAACCAGCACCTAGAAAATAAATCGTCATTACCCATTGCGCAGTAGAAAATGGCACAGCAAAATATGCAGCAACTGTTGGCAAGCAAGGAATAAAAATATCCATCGCGAGCGGGCGCATTAAGGTGCTGAAACTTAAGATTGTTAGGACTTTAGAAACTGATTTACCGTGCATTATTTACCTCGTCATCCCGGAAACCGCCCTGCGGTTATCCGGGATCTAGATCCCGGTTCTGCGAGCCAACTTTGTTGGCTCTGGCCCGGGATGACGTTATTTTATATTATTGTTACCTACTACACTTCCTCGTCCGCCGCAACTTCGCGCGCTTCGCTCTCTAACATCACCGGAATATCATCGCGAATAGGATATGCCAATCGATCGCCTTTGCAAACTAATTCCTTGCTATGTTTTACAAACACCAACTTACCTTTGCAAATTGGACACACCAAAATATCTAATAAATGTTTATCGAGCATTTTGAAATCCTTTTACCATATCTAATACTTGAGTTGAAAATTCAACTGGCAATTGCGCATCAACAGCCACCACCCAGTGCTTGGCACTGGCAAAACATTTGCATTTTACTGCATCCTTTTCCGTCATCAACACTGGCAATGCATCAACAAAGGAAATATCAGCTGGACTGAAGGCGTGATGATCAGGAAAACTATGTGGAATTACTTCTAACCCAGCTGCACGTAATTGTTGGAAAAAACGCTCTGGATAACCAATACCAGCAATTGCATGCACGGTTTTACCAGCAAAATCTTTGAGTTCGCGCACGATATTTGGTTTAGTCAGTGCATATATTTTGGTACAAACTAATTGCATAGCTTGTTCACGTGGCTCGTTAGATTTGCTGTTATTCACCACGAGCAGATCAACACTAGCTAATCGCTGCACCGGCTCACGCAATGGCCCCATTGGTAAGCAATGACCATTACCAAAACGGCGATCGCCATCGATTACAGCAATTTCTATATCACGTTGTAGCGCATAATGTTGCAAACCATCATCAGAAATTATTACATCAACTTTATGGTGCCGAATCAAATGCCGTGCTGCTACTGAGCGCTTTCTGGCGATCATAACTGGACATTGTGTGCGCTGGGCTAAAAGCACTGCTTCATCTGATACAATTTTTGGATCAGAATTGGCTGAAACCATAACAATCGATTTGATCACACCTTTATAGCCACGCGTCACGATACCAGGTCGATAGCCTTGTTCACGTAATAGCTGAGCCAAATATATAACCAATGGTGTTTTACCTGTGCCACCGACAGTAATATTACCAACGACTATTACTGGTACGGAAGCTTGGTATGACTTGAGATAATTCTTTGCATAGGCCATCTGACGTAATTTTACGACCCAAGAAAATACTTTAGCAGCTGGCCATAAAACCCAACCCCAATTTTTACCTTGATACCATTGCTCGATTAAATAGTTGCGAGATTGTTGCATAATTATTCTACTATTAACTCTTGAAACATTTGTGCCTGTTGTAATTGCGCATAGCGCCCCTGTTTGTGTAACAGTTCTTGATGCGTGCCAGATTCGATAATTTGGCCTTTATCTAAAACTAAAATTTTATCTGCTTGCTCGATAGTCGACAAACGATGTGCAATCACCAAAGTAATTCGATCACGCATCAAGTTATTTAAAGCGACTTTAATTGCCAGCTCTGATTCTGTATCGAGCGCTGAGGTTGCTTCGTCCATAATCAGAATTGGCGCATCTTTGAGCACCGCGCGTGCAATCGCAATCCGTTGCCGTTGCCCACCGGATAACATACAACCATTTTCGCCAATCTGCGTATCAAAACCTTGCGGCATTTTTTCAATAAACTCAAGTGCATTAGCGACTATCGCGGCCTTGCGGATTTGTTCTAGATCGACCTCTGCCAGTCCATATGCAATATTATTTGCCACAGTGTCATTAAACAACACAACTTGTTGCGTAATCAAAGCAATTTGTTTGCGCAAACTGAGCAAATCAAAATTGGCGATGTTTTGGCCATCGATCAATATTTCACCCTGCTCTAGATCATAGAAACGCGGCACCAAGGAGATCAATGATGATTTTCCACTTCCAGATCCACCGACTAAGGCAACTGTTTGGCCACAGCGCGCACTAAAAGAAATATTTTTTAACACAGGAGTATCAGGTGCATCCGGATAGGCAAAATTTACGTTATTGAAACGTAATTCTTGCGGACGCTGTTGGATTGTGCTGTGCGCATAATTAATTTCCGGTGGCGTTTGTAACAGTTGATGGATACTTTCCACTCCAGCAATACCCTTTTGGAATACATTATTCACACCACTGATTTGCTTTAGCGGTCTAATCAAAGCGAACATTACGCCAATCATACCGAAAATTTGCCCTGGCGGTAAATTAATCGCATCGAGTGTCACCAAATAGATAAAACCTACTAAGACGGAACCACCGATCACTTGCATAAGCGGTGCACTGAGAGCCGCAGTCATAAAAGTCTTGAGCTCTTGGTCACGGTTGTTTTCAGTTGATTCTTTAATACGGCGCATTTCATATTCATTACCTTGATAGATACGAATTACTTGATGGCCAGTGATGACTTCCGCGGTAACGTGAGTCAATTCACCCATGGTCTGCTGCACCTGCATGCTATAACGTCGCATACGCTTGCCAACCATACGCAAGGAAGTGCTAACTATGGGTACAACAAATAATAGCACCGCCGTCACGCGCCAACTAATACTTAACATCACGCCGAAAAGAACAATAATCGCGACTATGCTGTTTAAAAATTCGCGCACTGCATCTGACACCGCAGTTGCGACTTGCTCGGCATCATAATTGATTTTTGAGATCAATTCGCCAATTGTGTGTTTTTTGTAATAGCCCATCGGCACATGTAATAAATGGCCTAGCATTTGTTGGCGATAATCACGCACCACGCTGCGCCCGACATAACCCATGAAATACTTGGACAAGAACTCGCCCAAACCAATAGTACAAAAAATCCCCAAAAACAGAACCGGCATGTGTTGTAGGAAATCTGGCTTCTGCGCGATGAACCCATCATCGAGGGTTTGCGGAATTAAATACTTATAAATACTGGCTTCAGCGACTCTAGTTATGATTAAACCGATGATGGCTGCGCCTAAGGCGATAGAATAGACTCGAGCGGCATACATAAGCTGACCAAAGGCAAGCCAAACGCTCTTCTTCTTGGCTGGTTTTTCTGAGGGTGAGTTTGTCATAGGCACTCCGTAAATATTAGGAGCATTTTACACTATATTTGCAGGGCTGGCAGCAGGCTCAAGCATATAATCTGCCAGCTAGAAATGATTAGATGTAATTACACCCATAGATCACTAACCTTGACTTGCAGGCCAGTTTCGTGTTATTCTGCCAACTCACTTATTAGGTGGAAGAGAAATGCAGTTCATCCAACGCTTACATTTTTACATGTTGCTAAGAAGACTACGCAACGGTACATACCAAGGTAATAGTATTGACCTCAGTGCGATGGGCCTTAGCATGCAAAATGTTAAAGAACTCATTACCGCTATAAAATCTCAGCCAATCACACTGTCCCAAATAACCAAATTAAACTTATCCAATAATTCAGTGATTCAATTTGTTTTTGAAGATTTACCAGAGCTAGAAGAAATAGATATTTCTGAAAGCCAAGCTAGTTCATTAATTTTGCGCAATTTACCAAAATTAAATAAAGTTAATGCCAGAAGCAACCAACTTTCCGAGGTAAGATTCGTCCGAGTTAATCTAGTAGAGGCCGATTTTTCATCTAATGTTATACCAGCCATAGACTTGAGCAAACAAACAAGACTAGAAACGCTAGATGTTAGCTTTAATTTTTTAAAATCAATTGATTTAACAGCGAATACAAAATTACAAACAGCTGACATAAGTGACAATCATGAGCTAAAAAAGGTGCTTTTTTCACAGATTGGACAAAAGATAGCATATTCAAGCAATCGCTTTGCCGCGCCGACTGCAATTGTGTTCAAGAAGAATCAGATTAAACACCCAGATAAATTTAGAAACTACTCTACTAATCCATTTGGTTTGGATCGTTTCAAACTAAAATATGAACAAATTGCAGATTATATGTCATCAGTTATACAAGCATACAAACGTACCATTGCAAATGAACATATGATGTATTGCAGCAAATTGTACTATTATTTAGCTACAAGCAGCAAAGAATTATTCGATCTACAAGGACAAGAAGCACTGCCAAACGAATTGTGTGCAAAAATAGCAGCTATCGCTTTTAAAGATCTAGCATTGTCGCATTTCTGTACTATTTTAGATAATTTAAAACGGAATGGCGACAGAGAAATAGCTGGCGCGCAGGAAATTGACTCATATATACAAATGGTTTTATTAGATTGCGTAAAGGACTTACAGAAAAAAGCTTATACAAAACTCATTAGAAGTAAGACTATTGCTGCTAAAATTTTTTATCATACTTATTCCAAGAGTAGTAAAGATAATGTCCCACCGCTAACAACTGTTGAAAAAATTAGTGAACCGAATTCAAGCCAAACTCGCGAAGCTAGTATCCCTGCCCCAGAAGCACCAACAAATTGCCTGTCTTATGTAACATCCAACATGACCTGGATGGCGGATAAATTTAGAGCTGTATTCAAAAGCAGCTCTTATGCCCCTGAAGCACAAACTATTGCCACCCGAGTAATCTCTAGAG
>CAYPGU010000065.1:0-9898 GCA_964409995.1 uncultured Legionellaceae bacterium
CACGAATAGTATCGCTTGGGTATGCACAACCAATTGTATGTTTAATTCTCTCAGCAGTTGATTCACCAATTAAGGTACCATAATGTCGGCGTACATAATTTACAATTGTTTCATCAAAACGATCGCCACCAATACGCACTGAAGTTGCAGACACCATGCCATTCAAAGAAATTATTGCGATTTCTGTAGTACCGCCACCGATATCGATTACCATTGATCCGCTCGCCGCATCTACTGGCAATCCTGCACCAAGCGCAGCTGCCATTGGTTCATCAATTAAATACACTTCTCGCGCACCTGCGCCAAGGCAGGATTCGCGAATCGCACGCCGCTCAACTTGCGTCGCACCGCATGGTACGCAAATTAAGACTTTTGGACCAGGCTTTAGAAATCTAGATTTGTGCACTTTATTAATAAAATATTGCAGCATTTTTTCAGTTGCGCTAAAGTCAGCAATGACTCCATCCTTGAGTGGACGAATCGCGGTAATATTACCTGGCGTCCGACCCAACATGGTTTTAGCTTCCAAGCCAACCGCTACGACTTTTTTATGTTCACCAGTCGTTGGATTATGCTGAATTGCCACCACAGAAGGTTCATTTAAAACTATGCCCTGGCCCCTGACATATACCAATGTATTTGCTGTCCCAAGGTCAATAGATAATTCGTTAGAAAACATCCCTTTAAAACTCTTAAACATGGTTCGCTACCCTTGTTATTCTTCCCTATTCTTAAAATCATAGACGACACAGTTAACTGTGTCATCCCGGACACTAAAGTTGTCATCCTGGACACTAAAGTTGTCATCCCGGGCGCAGACCCGGGATCTAATTGCATATACAAACAAGCCCTACTTTTAAAATATAAATCAGACCGAACTTTAATCAAGCCGCTAAGTCTAAGCGTTAAGAGAGAAAGTTTTATGGTTCGATAGAGGTTGAAATGCCACATTTACTATTTTCGCAGCGCGGCAAACAATTAAAAGGCTTTAATGCACTTAAGAACCGCTTGGCTTTATTTAACCCACGCGCGGATAGAATTCGTGAGGCAGTAAGAACTATTGAAGGTCTTATTAATAAAGATGATAAAGAGCTAGAAAAGAAAATCACCGAAACTGACCAAATGATTTTGCAAATTAAAACTATGCAAGATCCTCAAAAAGTAAATGATTTGGTAGCTAAGATCATTGAAAATTTAGAGTCTCTAAAAACCAGTTTGGCAACAGATTATAGTGCAGGAGATAGTAAACTTACAGCCAGCACCTCTGCCAAAATTGCACCTGCAATTTTTGATTCAACTTACAAATCTAGATTGCGTAGTGCTGTAATCTCCAACGAAAGTAACATGGTAAACACCAACATCGAAGCGCTAACTGATGAAATACTTCGTCGTGCTGCCAGATATAGCGAACGATTGAGTTCTGCCCCTAGTAAGCGCCCCAAACTTTAGCTCAGCGTTGACAATACTATACTAATTATATACCTTACCAAATTAGATTCATTTTGGATTCTTGGGCATGGTAGTTACTTTACGCGGCAAAATTGTTCTCCTGACAAGTTTATTGGTATTAGCAGCCAGTATCTATCTCGCCGCCAATCCAGCTACCAGAATCAAGTTATTTAAATCATATTATGTTAAATATGCACGCATCGTCAAAGGTGATTTCAAACGGCGCTTCAATGATCAAGAATTACTCTTTGCGATCAACCATGCGCGCCAACAACCTTGGGTATTAGAGCAAATTGCGCAGGACTTGGCTCCATTCCAAGGCGGTATCACGACCGAGCAAATAAATTATTGGTTTAAACAATTTCAACATGAATACAATCAATTAGCTAAATTCACTATTAAAGATAGCGTAGTTAGTGTTGATGTTGCCCCAGAATTGTTAGACAAGCGTTCCTACAAAACAGTGCATGAAATTGTCACTATGTTGGCGCAAAAAAAATTAATTCCTGATTGCCAATTTATAGTAGCTTTGAACGATTATTTGGCACATATACCTGATCCAAATATGCCACCGGCTGCAATTTTTTCGTTTGCCAAACATAATCAAATCCCTGTGGAGCAAGACACAATTTTAATTCCTGATTGGATGAATGTGCGTTACTGGGATATTTTAAAGGGACGTATTGAATATGCCAACAAAACTTTTCCTTGGGATAAAAAGCCAAATATAATTCATTGGCGTGGCGGTCAAGCTGACAGCATGCAACATCGCAGTCGTTTAGTACAACTAAATTCAAAGCTTAAGTTTTTGGATGTTGGAATGACTGAAGGAGCAAAGCCAGCTAATTTTGTTGATCCAGAATTTAGTGTGCAGTACAAGTATCAGATTTCTTTAGATGGCGCACGCTGTACTTGGGAACGTATGATTTGGCAGATGCATTCGAATACAGTGCTCATTAAACCTAATTCGCCACAAGTGCAATGGTTCCACCGTGGTTTAGTGCCATTTGAAAATTATGTCCCGATTAAAGATGTCGATGAGTTAAATATTATTGCTGCTTATAATTGGCTACAAAGCAATGATTCTGCGGCACGCAAAATTAGCGCAAATGCCAATAAGTTTGCACGCGATAATTTTAAGACCCAGGATATGTTTGCTTATTATGCGGTCTTGTTGCAAGAGTATGCGAAGCTGCAACGCTAATGCATATTTGGTGCTATAATTAAACCATTGAATTGCACTCGTTTTGGGGAGTGTGTAATGGGTAGTGTGATCAGAGGGTTTTCTCTTATTGAATTGATGGTTGTAATTGCAATAGTGGGTGTTCTAAGCATAGCTGCTGTGCCAGCTTATAGCAACTACATCAAGAAGGTGCAGGTACAAAATACCTACAATATTGTCATGAATCAGTTGAAAATCCTTGTTGAAGAATATAATAGAACAGGTTCATTCCCTACAACTTTCGAATTTGCCGGGCAAACTATCGGGTCAGGATATTGGACCAGTTTTAGCGAACCTTATCCTTATGGTCTTATTGAAATGGGTGGCCATTTTCTTGCTAACGGTGCATTTATTCAAGCAAATATGTCTGGCCTGGGTAACTCTCAACCAGCTAATGCTGTAACTATTGGCGTGTACGATAATGGTACTGGCATGCAATTCGCATGCGGGTTGGTTAACAACGACCCAGAATACGAAGTGCCATATGAACTAATGCCTGATTTTTGTAATTGTGTTTCTGTATATAATTTTATTCAAACTGGACAATGTAGTTAAATATGGCATATATAAGTGATGATCACCGATACATGCCATAATAAATAGGTAGGTATAAGTTATTAACGCCCTACTTCCTCTTCATCATCATCACCAAAAGCAAAGCCTAATTCATCGTCTTCATCTTCAGGATAAAGTTCATCCTCATTGAATTCTTCTTCAAACAAATCTTCACGCTGGGTTGGAGCCGCTGGCGTGTTTTTGGTTGCAGCTTTAGTTGTAGACTTGCTTGGTGCAGTTTGAACTAAAGTTGGTCGCGATGGAGTTTGTGCCTGTGTTGGCAAATATGCTGTCGTGCTCGGTTTGGATGCTAATTGCTCTACCCATTCAATCAAAGTAGCCAGTTTATCCGCACCATTCTCAGAACTTAACAAGCTGGTTCTGGTAGCAGACATCTGTGTCTGTAATTTGGTGATCTTGGTATCTAAGCTTTGTTTAGTTTTTGCGCTTGCTTTAGCTTGCTGCTTGTATAAAGCTGCTAGCTGCTTGTCTTGCGCATTCAACTCCTTCAAAACTTTTTTAGTTTGAGCTTGAACTGACTTCAGCTCTTTAGTTGCATTCTTAACTACGGTGTTTAAAAAAGTAGTTACTGGATTTTTTGCAGTAGTACTTTTGGTAGTAGATGCCTTACTAGTTTTAGTTGTTTTTTTCGCTGCTGTGGCTTTAGGATTAGCCTTAGCTTTTGTAGCTGGTTTTGCTTTGCTGGAATTACTAACTTTACTAGTCTTGCTAGCTTTAGAAGTTTTAACTGCTTTAGTCGTTTTCGAAGTCTTTGTCTTAGAATTTTTTGCTGCTGCCATTATTTAAATCCTCTACCTGAAAAATAGAAAACTAAAGTATAACAATTAGTCTAAATTTTTGCGATAGATGATCGCGATATTACCGATCAATTTCAGCACTTCTGCTTGCAGCTCGGAACAAATCTGTTCTGCCAAGGCCTGACGTTCTTTCTTATCCTCACCAACTATTTTGATTTTGATCAGCTCATGAGTAGTCAATGCTTGGTCAGTCTCAGCAATTACACTTGGAGTTAAGCCCTTTTGCCCTAACATTACTACCGGCTTTAAATGATGAGCGGCAGCTACTAAAGTGGCTTTCTGTTTCGTGTTCATTAGAAAATACCTAATTTGTCATGTAAATAGCACGACATGTTATACTATCCAACACGCACAGTAAAGACGCCGCTTTACATCGCAACAAAATTCTAACATAATCGATGCAAAGCGCCCGTAGCTCAGTTGGATAGAGTACTTGGCTTCGAACCAAGTGGTCGGGAGTTCGAATCTCTCCGGGCGCACCATCAAGACATAAGTCTTTGGCACTCTTCTTCGTTATTAATTAAGTATTTATTGACTAATTCATCATGCGTGTTTTCTTGGAAACAACCCGCTACGGAATCATAAATAGCCTTGCGTTGTTCAGAGGTATCGTAATCGGGTAAATCAGCACCCAATTTGGTTAAACAAGGCAGCATTTGTTCAGCAGCAAAATTCTTACAATCCGAATCTTTCAAACTTACGCAGTGCGAAACTTTGGGGAATATTACAGTGCAAAATTGCTGCGAGTATCCAGTCTGGATCCAAGCAAATAACTCTTCTTGCTGCATCTGTTCTTCTGGCTGCCAAAACCACCAAAATGTGAACGACATAATTACCAGCAATACCGCAATCACGACCTTTTTGTTCCCTTCAAACATAATCATAAATTCCGTTTAAACTTTTAATATTATAGCCCCAGTAAATGCTAAATCACTAATTTAAACTATTGTAAATACATATATCCAAAGTTATATGATATTATTTGCTGATGGATATAGCAGAGAGAGGCCAAAATGCGCAGTGTAGATTTATATAAGGTCAAAGAATATTTTGCGCGCTTACAAAATGAAATATGTGGCGCACTTGAGTCAGAAGATGGAGTTGCTACATTTCAAGCAGATAATTGGAATGGCATGCACGGAGAAGGGAGTACCAGAATTATTACTGGCGGCGATTTCATCGAACAAGGCGCAGTAAATTTTTCTTTTGTGTCCGGTAATAAATTACCCAGTACAGCCAGTGCTCGTTATCCTGAATTAGCTGGCGCTTCTTTTCAAGCAACTGGGGTTTCCTTAATTATTCACCCAAATAATCCATATGTCCCCACTACGCACATGAATGTCAGATTCTTATTAGCACATCCTAATAATGCACCATCCGTTTGGTGGTTTGGGGGTGGTTATGATTTAACTCCGGTATATCCATTTGATGATGATTGCCGTCATTGGCACCAAACTGCCTATAATGCGTGCGCCCCGTTTGGCATGGAAGTTTATCCAAGATTAAAACAATGGTGTGATAAGTATTTTTATTTGCCACATCGCGATGAAACGCGCGGGATTGGTGGTTTATTTTTTGATGACTTAAATCGCTGGTCTTTTAGTAAGTGTTTTGATTTTGTACAAAGCATTGGCAATAGCTTTAATCCAGCTTATTTGCCAATAGTGCGTAAACGTAAAGGTGTCTATTTTGGTGATAGGGAACGTGATTTTCAATTGTATCGCCGCGGGCGCTACGTTGAATTTAATCTCTTATATGATCGCGGTACTTTATTTGGTTTGCAATCCAAAGGACGCACCGAATCGATCTTGGCATCCCTGCCGCCACTAGTTAAATGGCGTTATGACTGGCAACCAGAATCGTATTCGGCCGAGGGTCGTTTGGCCGAATACCTCAAACCGCGCGAATGGATTACTGCTCCTCTTGAGCAGTAAAATGCTCTTTAAGAGCTAGCTTCACTTCCTCGATGCGCTGTTTACAGATTTGATACGCTTTAGTAGCCTCTTCAACCATTGGTACTAAAGCGTCGATATCTGGCTCATCTTGCGTGCGCAATTTTTTTGCGATGTCGTTTAGTTGTTGATAACTAGCATTAAAACTTTTACTCATTTGTTTCTACCACTTGTGTTAATATTTTACCATCATGAAATTCAATCTCTAATCTTGACTCTTTAAGCGCAGCTTGCTTAGACGTTAATACTTTGCCATTTGTTGAAATCAACGCAAAGCCTTTGCGCAAAATTTGCTTTGGGCTTTGGCTGAGAATTTCAGAAATTAATGCCTGCAACTGCTTCTCTAGTGCATTACATGATTGCTGCGTGTGAGTGGCAATTTGTTGATACGCTGCTGCACAACGCTCACCCATCAACTGCAATACATTTTGCGCTGCTTGATTTATCTCTTGCTGCAACTTCTCCAAAGCATATACTGTATATTTATAAAAATGCTGCACCTTACGACTAATCTCAGCGTAATTTGCCTCCGCATCCATGGCATTACCGGTAATCAAATTAAAAATACGATGCGCTACTTTAGATGGTGTATCAAAACGTTCCCCAGCCACTTCATCCAGAATAGTATAATCACGTTCATGTCCTACACCAACCATTACATGCACGGGACATAAACAAACCGCACGGGCCAATTGTTCATTATTTAACCAAGCTAAATCTGATAGAGCCCCGCCGCCACGAATAATTACAATTGCATCAAAAGCTTGTTGCGCATGCTGGTCAATCGCAGAGGCTAGTGCCTTACTAATCTGCGCCGGCGCAACCTCGCCTTGGAACTGAGCAGTAAAATATACAAATTCACATAAGTTATATTTTGCTAATATTTGCGCTTCGCGATTAAAATCACCCAGCCCTGCCGCGTTCTGCGGACTAATCACCGCCACTCGTGTAAAATCAATTGGTTTAGGTATCTGTTTGTTACGATCAAATATTTTCTCTCCAAGCAAAACTTCACGAATCTTGGCCAATTTCGCAGCCATGTCACCCAAAGTATAAGTAGGATCAATATCATCAATAAACAATGACAAACCATATTGCGGATGAAATTCGACACGGGCTAGAACCAAGACTTTGATTCCGGCTTCCAAATCTGCACCAGTACCCAATTTAAACTTAGCAATGATTTGTTCTACTTGGGTTTGCCAAATACGTGCGCTGGTACGCGCGACCATATTACCTTGCTCATCGTGTTCGACTAAGGTGATAAACAAATGCCCCTTGTTATTTCTTAACTCGCTAATCTCAGCACTAATCCAAGATGATCCTGGTATCGAGCGCTGAATTAAATCACTAATTTTATATAGAAATGCCGCTAAGGAATATTCGGTGCGCTCTGGGTTGTTTGTTTGCAAAGGATTGGAGATTGCAACATAATCTAAATTAGCCAAATCTTCTGGCAACCAACGCGCAAACGGCGCAAGCTCAACACCATTTGGAATATACCAACGCTTGGATGCACTATTCCAGCGCGCACCCAAGCGTTTAGCTTCGTCTTTTTCCATGAATGGTACGTTGAGTTCGATCATATTAGGAGCCATAACCTTTCATTCGAAGAGCTGGAGTTGTTGGAGTCTTCAATTGATCTATTACCAGCTTGAAAGCTTCAAGCTGCTTATTCACACCGCTCACAAAGCTGATACTTGTAGTGAAACCATATTTCTCATTACAAACCGTAACCAACGAGTTAACTTGAGTTAAAATAAATTGCAAGCGTTCATCTGCAGTTAATTCTAAATTAAGATCGCTCTTCGTAAGTTGCCCAATCGCATATAGAAATGCGGCTTTGATGTCTTTTGCAGAATGCCGTTCTACCGTCTCAAAAAATCCATATTTAACTTTTTGCTTAACCTTGCAAGCGTCTAATTCAAGCTCCGCCACCTTGATCAATAAATAAGTTAAAATTTGTTGCACTAATGAAGTTACCGCGGCGGAATCTTTGTGTGACTGGGCTGCTGATGCACCACTTTGATCTATAGTACTGTCGACTCCAGTTTCATGCTCATAATTCATAACTTTGGATATTGAGCTAGTAATTGATGGTTCAGACATCCATTTTAAAGTTTCGACTAAAGCTTTAGCCTCATTATCTAAGGACCCGATACTGCTGCCGTCATTAATATTTGACAGATCAGAAACAAACGTAATAGCCAACATCATGAGCGATTTTAATCTATCTTCTATCTCAGCATCTACAATTTCTTTTGCAATATAGGATGATTTACTTTCAGTTGTATCAACAGCAGTAGTTTGAACACTATCGTTAGCTGCTGTTGCAGTAGCTAAAGTAGCTGCAGCTCCTTTGTTTTTTGATTTTTTCTTAGCGTTGGTTTCTGGTGCGACAACTACCGGCTTATCATTCACCCCAGCTTCCGTAAATGTAAATGGTTGCTTAATTGATTGAGATATTTCATCAAGAAACTTTGCCGCCGCTATAACTTTTTCTTTCGTCGCTTGCAAATTATATAATCTAGAATAACCAGCCCATTTCCAACGATCGCCAGTTGTTAAACCGTAAGCTGCAACAAGCGTGCTATAGGAAATTACTTCCGCTTCGCTAGTGGCAACAGGCAATTCAGTTGTTATTGGTTGCAGCACGGCATTGCCACCTAATGTATTCTGAGCCAATGTTCGTTCAATTTCTTTAAGATACGCGACAGCCGCCATATTATCAGTAACGTATTGCTTAATATCATATAAAGCTTTTTCAAGAATTTGGACAAATGAAGAATTCATACTACTACTCCTACTTTGAATTAAGCAATTGCGTGATGCCTCAATAATGCATCAATTTCTGGTTCACGTCCGGCAAAGGCAACAAACAAGTCCATTGCTGGCTTTGAACCACCACGCTCTAAAATTTGGGTTAAAAATCTTTCACCAACTTTTGCATCGAACAAACCATCTTGGCGAAACAGGTCGAAGGCATCGCATGACAATACCTCGGCCCACAAATAACTATAATAACCGCACGCATAGCCACCAGCAAATATATGCGTGAAGCTATTTTCAAAGCGATTAAACTCAGGTGGTGGGATCAAAGAAATCATATCACGCACTTCTTTCAGTATTGCATGCACATCTTTGTTAGATTCATGTATATATCTATGGATCCTAAAGTCAAACAATGAAAACTCTAATTGACGCAGCAAGAATAAAGCCGATTGGTAATTTTTTGTTTGCAACAAGCGGTCAAACATATCTCGCGACAGTGGCTCACCGGTATTTATATTCTCAGAAATATCTTGGATGACTTCCCACTCCCAACACCAATTTTCCATAAACTGACTTGGCAACTCTATCGCGTCCCAAGCAACGCCATTCATGCCAGAAACACTGTAATAATCAACTTGAGTTAGAATGTGATGCAGGGTATGCCCAAATTCATGGAACAACGTAGTAACATCAGAGTGTGTCAACAGCCCAGGCCGATGCTCTACCGGTGGCGCAAAATTACAATTTAAATACGCAATTGGTGCCTGCAGATGTTCGTTGGAAAAGCGTAAACGCGCTTCACATTCATCCATCCACGCACCACCACGCTTGCCTTCGCGGGCATATAAATCAATATAAAAATATCCACGTAACTGGTTAAATTTGTCAATTACTTTAAACATCCGAATTGAATCATGCCACTTGATAAAGTCTGCCACTTCTTCAATCTGCAAACCAAAAATTTGCCGCACCAATTTAAACATACCCGTTAAAACTCGCGGCTCGGGGAAATATTCACGCAGTTGTTCTTCAGAAATTTGATAGAGTTTTTGTTGTTGCATCTCAGAGTAATATGCAACATCCCAAGATGCTAGTTCCGCAGTGTATCCTTGTTGGCGCGCAAACTCCTT
>CAYPGU010000066.1:0-9818 GCA_964409995.1 uncultured Legionellaceae bacterium
TGTGGATGCGTTATCTAATTACATCGGTAAAGAAGTACAAGACGTGTACCGTTTGCAAGGTGTGAAGATCAATGATAAGCACATCGAAGTAATCGTACGTCAAATGTTACGTAAAGTAGTAATTGGTAATTCTGGTGATACTCGTTACCTACAAGGCGAACAGCTTGAATTAGCGGAAGTAGAAAGCCTTAACGATCAATTGCGCAAAGAAGGCAAAATGCCAGCATTATTCCAACGAGTATTGCTTGGTATTACAAAAGCTTCATTGGCTACAGAATCGTTTATTTCTGCAGCTTCGTTCCAAGAAACAACGCGTGTTCTTACCGAAGCAGCTGTTAGCGGCAAACGTGATGAATTACGCGGCTTAAAAGAGAACGTAATCGTCGGACGTCTAATTCCAGCTGGTACTGGTTTAGCTCATCACGAATCAATTCGTCGTGAGAAGATCAGGAAAGAAGCGGAAGCACAAGTAGCGAAGCTTGGACCATCGAAGAGTGATATGGAGCAGGCATTAGGTGAAATGTTGAATTCAACTGGAACCTAAAGTAGATGAGTGATAGAAAAGGGTCAGCAATGACCCTTTTTTTTGGCTCGAAATTTCGTAGGCCTAATCTATAATCAATATAATGATTATGGAGTGAAATACATGCGAATATATTCCAAGGTCCAAGACTGGCTGCAGGCTGGCCTAATCAATCAAACTCAAGCCCAACAAATAATAGATTTCGAAGGCAACAGATCAAATACTGGCGTAATAACTGGCTTTTACGTTTTAGCCACCCTGATTATTAGTTTGGGAGTTGTTAGCCTAATTGCCTTTAATTGGGAACACATTTCAAATCTGGTCAAATTAAGTGTAGATTTTGCAGCTCTTATTGGCTTAGCCGTTACTGCATTTTATTATTTTGGTCAACAAGCCCTGAAGTTTGAGATATTAGTCCTTTTCTTAATACTGCTATGTATGGCATCGATTGGTCTGATTGGCCAGATTTATAATTTAACATCTCCTAATTATGTCGCCTTATTAACGTGGTCAGCAATAACGATGCCAGTAGTTTTATATAGTCAAAGAGCATTTAATTGGTTTGTATGGCTTGGTTTTTTTCTGAGCGGTATTCTTTTGATATGTGTAGATAAAATCCTTATAAATTATAGGCATACCGATGTAGTAGTTGTATCCATTTTTATGGTGCTAGTGTCTGTGACTTTATATTCAAGAAAATATATATCTAACGAAGGTTATCGGAATGCATTAAGATCTTGGATGATCCTTTGGTTGATTGGTTCGATAATAATTTTAGAAGTTTTTGGAACAGATTTTCTTAGACATGCCAAAGAACTGCAAGCAAACTTTATTATAGTTCCAGCCTTTTTAGCATTAATAGCAGTTGATTCAGTATGGAGAAGTGATTTTTTTGTGGGAGTGCAAAAAATAATTGCTTCGCTGATTGTACTGTCCGTAATAACATATTTATTCTTAATCCTAAGTGCAATCGAATTTGAGTTCATACCAGCAATTCTAACCGTTAGTATTTTTATATTGTGTGCGGTTTTATGTGCGACAATCAAGAATAAGTATTTGTTTAATCTGTTTATTGGTTTAGTAATACTAAGATGTATAGTTTTTTACTTCCAAGCTTTAGGCGGATTAGCGACAACTGGAGTTGGTCTCATTATGGCCGGTGTAATCATTCTATTCGCTACCATCATGTGGAAACGACATAGCAATATATTGTTGAAAAAAATTGAGGGTTGGATCAATGCTTCAAAGTAAAAAATTATTAATTGTTGCTTTAATTATTCCAATCTTGGTTTTACTAGGCATAGTCGTTAAAACTGAGTATCAATATAGAACTGGCACAGAAGTAGAATTACCTATCCAAGGCTACGATCCACGTGACTTGCTGAGCGGATATTATATAACCTATACCGTCGATTATGGTGTAGAGGTATGTGCAGATAAGTATCAAGAATATGAAGCCTATATTTGTTTAAACCCGAAACAATTTTCCCTCACCAAGCCCAAAAATTGTAATCTCTTTGTGCAAGGTATGTGTAAATATGGCAGATTTGTGGCGGGGGTAGAACGTTTTTACGCTTCAGAATTTAATGCCCAACAGCTAGATCGCACAATCCGGCAACAGCCTATGAGCATTGTCCTATCTGTCACGGATAGCGGTAATGCACAGGTAAAATACCTGCTTGTTGATGGAAAACGTTGGCAGGCCAAATAAGCTACTCAAGAAACTAACGATTGCTCATAGACAACATAAACAGTAAAATAAATTTCAGTCGGGGCGTAGCGCAGCCTGGTAGCGCACGGCGAAGCGGAATAGAAAATGCATAGCATTTTCCCGCTGAGCGCCGAAGCAGGATGCGCAGGCTGCTTTTTTCGCGCGCCATGGAAGGCGTGCGAGAAAAAAGCATGGGGTGTGCAACCCATGCATTGATCATGTAAAAAGAGTAGAATACCAAGAATATGTCGGGGCGTAGCGCAGCCTGGTAGCGCACGGCGAAGCGGAATAGAAAATGCATAGCATTTTCCCGCTGAGCGCCGAAGCAGGATGCGCAGGCTGCTTTTTTCGCGCGCCATGGAAGGCGTGCGAGAAAAAAGCATGGGGTGTGCAACCCATGCATTGATCATGTAAAAAGAGTAGAATACCAAGAATATGTCGGGGCGTAGCGCAGCCTGGTAGCGCACGTGCATGGGGTGCACGGGGTCGCAAGTTCAAATCTTGCCGTCCCGACCAATAAATTATAAATATAATGAGTTTAAACTTATGAAGAATAAACCAATCCTGCTACTTAAAGACATCGAGCGTCAAAAGCCACACCCTTACGAGATGCTAAGTTTTGGTCAATGGACTGGGCATAGATTTAGATGGAGCAGAGATCTATATTTAGAGATTTTTCCTCGAACTCCATATGCAATTTATCGATACGCTAATGATTGTGTTGTAAAATCATATCCATCTTTAGTCGAAGAATTAAGTGCACTAAATACAGCAATAACCACTCGAGAAGATCAAACCAGCATGTTTATAATATATCAGGGCGAGTTGCTTGGTTATTATAAGCCATGTATCAATCATGAATACAAGCACTGTTCTGTGGAAATTAAAAGTATTGCAGAAAAAATCAACAAAGATATAGTGTTGGCGATATTGTCTGAAATACAAATGTTTGCTAAACAGAACGGTATGCTAAGTATAGGTGTTGATTGCGACTTACCTGGATATGCAGTTCCACACAACATTCCTGGAGTAAGTGTGAGTCGGCGTGGATTTTTAAACAATTATTTTTCTTATGATGTAGACACTACATTATCTCCTGGTGCAAAGCTCGATCATATGAGTGATTTTGATACAAGGAAACAAGAAAAATTGCAAAATGATCAGGTAAAACTATCTGCTGCTCTAGAGTCAAACTGGTCAGTAACTTTTGCTATTCGCGATGAAAAAAATAAGTTTTTAGCTTTGGCTGTGTTAAATGCAGAACCACATCTTACGAATGTTTGTAATTTGAGATATTTATTTGTAGCCCCTAAACTCCGTGGGCAAGGACTTGGGCAAAAAATTCTAAGATTAGTTGAAGAATGCCTAAGAAAAGCAAAGATAAATAATATCGTGCTTGAGACGGATGATAATATGGTGCCAGACTTTTATTTAAAGAGAGGATATAACAGAACAGCAGCGATCACTATTGTGAGTGATAATTATACATATAATCCGAGCTGTATGTTCCTTAAAACCATGCCCGCTGCAGATGCAACGCCGCCTTCTCCACCGCAGTTAGCTAATCCATTAAGATTGCGATAAACAATTAGCTAATAAACTCTGATGATTCTTGACTTTTAGTTAAAAAACTGGGATTCTGGCCGAAATAATTCTACTAATTTGGATAGACATGAAAATTTCAAGAATATTAGCTTGTTCGTTAGTGTTATTGTTGCTCTCGAATGCTGTTCTAGCGGAAGAAAAATCAGAAAGTTGTCCAGCGCAAAAGAATCTGCCGCCACAAACCTATGAGTTAATAGTTGATAACTACTTTTCGCCTTACACTGGCGCTGCTTTAACTATGTCTGCCTTTAACGGCTATAAACTATTAGATGACCGTTATAACCCCAGCAGCGAAGGAAAATGTTCCTTTTGGTGGGGTACCGGTAGATTTGCTAAAGTATTATTGCTTGATTTACCTGTTTCAACTTTCTTGATGATTACGCAACATGAATTATTTGGTCATGGTTATAGACTCAGAGAGTTTCATGTGCAAGGCCGTTCTTATGATGTAGGTATATTTAGTGGTTACGCCGCCTTCAGTCAGGCTAGCTTTAATAAATTAACTTTTCCACAAAAAGCAGCGGTAGATTCTGGTGGTATGGAAGCAACCACTATATTAGCCGCGCAACAACGCCAAAGCTGGATCATGGACGGCAAACTTGATCATCGCGATGCAGTTTCATACTTCTTTAATTCCACCGATCAGTATTTCTATGTGCATGGTACGCGCGAGGATGATCGCAATGATAGTAATGATGTGCAAGCATATATGAATGAAGTGAACAATTGGTATGGCAAGCAAACACTTACGATGCGAAAAATGCGCAATTGGACAACTTGGGATTTATTAGATCCAGCATTGTGGTACTCATTCCTTGGAATAGGCACATATATATACGATGGTAGCCCAACAATTCCATTTTATATGTTTGACATTAACGGTTATAAATATTTGCCCAATACCCGTTCCATCCTGGCCCCATATGGCATGGAAGTGCAATTACAGAATCATATCAAAACACCTACGAATCAACTAATCGACATAAACATACGCTATGGAAATAATCGGCCTAAAACCTCATATGGTTTGGACGTTATTATAAAACCAATTTGGAGCTATGATAAATTTGATTTCGGTAACCGTATATTTTTATGGCGCCAACCGCAATTATCCGCTGCTACGGTAGAAACAGCCGGTGATAGATATGGTATCGCTGAGTATGTGAATTGCGCTTATAATGTTAACAGAAACTTTGCGCTGATTTCTGAAGTTGGTTATAAAACGCCAGGTTATATCCAGGGTGAGCCTCTGAATTCTAGTGTAATTGTAAGATTGGGTTTTAGATATAAGGCATTCAATCGTTAAGAAAAGTACAAGCCAGCATCTTTAAATCTGGTAAGTTTGTTCTCTATACCTACCAGATAGTTGTTATGTACTATTAATGCTTGGTTTGGATTGCAATTTGCATCAGACTTATCAAAGTACCTGCATCCGTTTGGAAATTTACAAACATCTAACACGTTGATGCTAAGCTTATGGTCTTTGATTTTTACTAGGCCATTAAATGTTCTTTGATCACCATACTTATAGTTGTCTTTAACTATTTCAGCAATTAATTTTTTTACAAAATTTATCGTCTTAGTGTTTGATTTAATATACATGAATCCAGTACACATATACCCGTTGTGATATGGAGCTTCGCACAGGTCATTCTGAATATTTATGTCAAAATTTGCCTTGATCTCTGCAAGTGGGTTCGATAGAAATACTATATCCGTATCTATATATAATACGTCATGTTTTGACTCTAATACATGCAGAATGGCGTCAAATTTTCTTTTGGTCATGATATTCATTGCGCGACTTCTGTATGGACCACTTTCGTTGATCGTGCTCATCTTGAACGAGCTAAGCTTATGGCGCGCTGCAAATTTTTCGCTTGATACATCACTGACGCACACTTGTAGCGAGGGAATTAATTCAGGAGCATTTTTTCGAAGCGAATTATATAGATTATCAGCTTCCTGATCATGTGCACCATTAAAAACCAATAAAATTATCGGTTTAACCATAGTATGACGAATATTAATTACAACATAGCATGCTCCTAATACAAGTATTAGGCCTAGCAACAGGTAATGAAGATTAGTGATTGACCGAAACATGATATTTTCCTGACTCGATTACAGTTTTGTTTTCATGTCCATAGAATTTAACGTCTAACAAGAAGTTATCTTTTAAGAATTCAGTTAATTTTTTTGGATTATCTTGTTCAATATCAAAAACAAGCAAATCATTCGGTCGGTTTTTAAAATATTCTATAACCGCTATATGATGTGCATCCCACTCTGCGGACCATTTAGCTAATACTTCTGCCTGGCTTATGTTTAATAACTGAGCAGTAAGTTCCAACAGTGAGCTCTTGTTAGATCCAGTTCGATGTAACGATTTGCTTTTTAGCCATGCCATTTTATTCCTAGTATTTAAAATAAACTTAGAGCCAGGGTATTGCTTGTCTAGTTCCTTGAATAGCATCATACCAATATTTAGTTGAGGGACCTCACCCATCACCTCCATATCAGTATATACATGATACTTATCATAGCGAGGGGAAATTAGTGACAAGCCTTTGCGATAGTTGTCGTAAATGCTTTTAGGTAGGTTACCATAATCTTGATGTACGGCTGACACGCCATTCATATTAAAAAACTTTGCAAGAGTAGTAGTTCCACATTTGCTGAATCCGATTTGAAATACTTTGACTGGTTTAATAACTGCGAGTTTAGCTAGTCTCTGATTTTTTAATTCATAGTATTTTAAAGGGCCAACTGCACTGATATAAACTATCAGTGCAGTGCTTGCTATTGAAAGTAAGACTAAAAAAGCTACCCTATAATACCGAAGCATTTAGCTTTAGCAGGTTAGGCACGTACAACTAGGAAAATATCGTTTTTGAAAATCTAGCACCGTAATGCCATCTGCGTAGACTGAACCTGGCCCAGACACATCACAGGACCATGAAATTATTTTTGCGCCATTAAGTTGCGATACAGGGCCATTTACATCAACTACTTGACCATCGACAACCGGAGTATATATAACGGTCGTCGGCCCTTGGCGTTCAAAATATCCAGCGTTGAACTCTAAAGTGATTCGATCCCAGTCAACAAATAAAATGTTTAGCGAGGGATCGGTTATTGGTCTGTTCCAATCATTAGAACCCCATGCGCTCCAATTACCAAGATCATTAACGTTGGTCCAAAGTTGCATTTGTTGTTGGATTATTTTAAGAATCGACTGCATTTTAGCTCTTTCTATGTATTCTTTATATGCAGGAATAGCAATTGCGCTTAGTACTGCGACTATAGCAATTACCACCATTAGCTCAATAAGTGAGAAAGCATCCTTGTTTTTCATACTATATCCCTATTAAATCGATATATAAAAGTAAATTTATCCTATAACTATATTACATTAATGGGATTAGTAAATAGGCTAAAGGTTTTTATTCAAACTCTGTATAGCGCTTCTGCAACTCTATAATTTCATCTGCAGTTAAATGTTGTAGTGGTGATCGAACTGTGCCAGGGTAATTTTCAACTTCTAGTTGCAGTAATTGCTTCAAAAGTGGTGGTGCACCACCAACGCGACTTGTATAGGTTGGCCAATGCTCGAAGAATGTTTCATTAAGCTTCTGCTGTAATTTTTCTGCTTCGCTGATTTTGCCAGCAGCGAATAGTTTATAAATTTTAGATTCGGCGCAGGCGATCTTGGGAGCTGAACATGCTCCAGAAATAGAAGCAATTTGTAATGGAAAATTAAATTGCTTACTTAAATTTAGCATTGCAAACAAGAAACGATCATTACCTAACAAAGGTTGAAATTTTAAACCGCTTTGAATTATATCTTTGACTAATTTAAGATCGGCAGAAGAGTCCTTTACTCCCACAATCTTATGGCTTTTTTGCAAGATGTTTTGAATAAGCTTCAGACTTAGTTCACGTCCGGCGGCTCGAGATGGATAATTATAAAGCAGGATTGGCACAACTGCATTTTTATCCAACTCCAAATAAAATTTTTCAATTGCTTTATCATCGGCTGCAAAAAGTTCTTTTGGTAGCGGCACTAAAATGCTATCCGTATACGCAGCCACCTTTTTAGCTGTTAGAAGTGCATCTGCAACAGTATTGCGCCAGAAACCGGCAATTAATTGTTTATCTGCAGTTATTTCCCGTGCAGTTTTTAACAGTGTTATTAGTTCATCGTCGTTCAGATTATTACCTTCACCAGTTGTTCCGCCCAGGACCAGGCCGCTAACATATGGTAATAATAGAGTTATGTGCTGCTTCAAAATAGCAGCATCTATTTCTTCATCCTTGAATGGTGATGTTACAGTGACAAGTAATCCGGTATGCATAATAGTTTGTTTTTAAAATTAATAATATAAGTATAGTGAAAATCTTCTAGTATTGGCAAATTAGCAAAAAAATCTAAATTTCGATGACTTCTTGGGTTTTTTTCTTGGGTCGCTGTTCTCTGTTGTTGCCTTTGCCTCCAGTTCGTATTTTACTCCTAATAACAGTTCACGGACTAGTGTGCGTGCCTTATCGAAGAAGTCTGACCGTCCTAAGTTGGCTTGAATTACCCAATATCCCAATCGTTTGGCTTGCATACAATTAATTATCAAATCATCAATTAAAACCACATGGTCATCTGACGAAACAATTTTACTTATTTTATCCGCTTTAGTAATCCCAGCTCCGCCTAATGAAAATTTATTATAGAATTTCACATGCAAAAATTCACGCAAATCTAAACAGTAATTTCTGGCTAGTAGTTGTTTAATCATTTTCTCGTTATATTCTCCATTAGTTAGTATCACAATCTCAATGTAATCTTTATGTTGCTTGCTAAATAAAAACTTAAAAAAATTTTTAGCCAGAGTTGGATGTAACACGAACAACAATAACAATGGATCAAAAACAATATCTGTTCCAAAATTTAAACCAAGTTGTTCAAAATATCGGTAAATAAAATTCCAAGAAGTTTCTTTTAAATTAATGCCTAGATCATCTGGATGTAGGATCAAAGTTAAATCCAAATCTAATACTACTACAACCTTTGGTTGGTGTAGATCTGATTGGGGCATTCATCCAGTACGTGTGACCATAAACTCATCTGTTTGGTATACAACAATTTGATTGAAGTTAGGCATATAGACACTAAATTTAAAAAATATAAGCATATACTAAGCAATCATAGCGCTACTTGTCCACCGAATTGTTTAGGCTTTCCTTAAATGCTGTGTGGATAACGACTTTGACGCCCCAGCCATAGTATATGGTTGTAATGACTGCTCCAATTCTTCCTGAGTGTTAAATTTTTGTATATATTCCCAAGTGGTTTGCTTCATTTTAGCAAATTTTTGTTTAATTCTTATGTTGTGTTCAGTATCTTGACCTGGTAATTTTGTTTTATATTTAGTCATAGCTTGTAAAAAATTTAGACCGCTGCTCTTTACTGGTTCTGGTGCAAGAGATTGGTCCCAAGTTGGTTGTTGAGTTAATTGCATTATTTTTGCTGGTAATTTTGATACTATATAATCGTCGTGTTCGTTAGGGTCACCTCTTTCAGCTTCTAGCACGGAAAATATATCAATTGGTTTAATTTTTTTAGAGAAAGTCCCGCTTAGTAAAGAATGTAACATTCTTTGATGCACTAATGAAAAAACTTTGCATTGGTTGCCTGAAATTTGAGTTCTTCCACCGAATCTATATTTCTCTAATGACTTGAAGTTAGCATTCAAGGCATCAATTAACTCCTTATCCATATACGAATATTCCGCTGCGCTATCCAGAATAAGTAATTTTGCATGTGGATCACCTGCCGCATCATGGTAAATTTTAATCTGGCAACAACACCAGTGTGCTCTAGCAGCCAAGACCAAAGTAATATTTTTATCGTCTAGGTCCTTATGTTTATTAAGCAAGCTGGTAACAAACTCTGCTAATTCTTCTGAATAATTTTCATCTTCAACA
>CAYPGU010000067.1:0-9798 GCA_964409995.1 uncultured Legionellaceae bacterium
ATCGATTCTGAAAAATATACCGGTTTTGCTTTTGGTATGGGTATCGATCGCTTAGCAATGCTACGTTACAATATTCCAGATTTACGCATGTTGTTCGAAAATGATTTGCGCTTTTTAACACAGTTTTAGGACTGATTATGAAATTTAGTTTTAAGTGGTTACAAAAATTTGTTCAAGTGCACGGTTCAGCTTCGAAATTGGCTGCACAATTAACTGATGCTGGTTTAGAAGTGGAATCAGTAGACAAAGAAATAATTGATGTGTCTGTGCCACCCAATCGTGGTGATTGTTTAGGTATTATTGGTATTGCGCGCGAAGCTGCAGCATTAAACCAATTGCCATTTAGCCCACCTTCTATGTCAGCATATCCAGATAAAACCGATGCTCAAGTAAATGTATATGTAAAGGAAAAGCACGCTTGCCCACGGTATCTTGGCCGTGTGGTAAAGAACGTTGACAACACCAAGACTACACCACAATGGATGCAGGATTGTTTGACTATCGCTGGTATGAAAGTAATCTCGCCAATCGTTGATATAACAAATTACGTAATGTTAGAGTGGGGTCAACCGCTACACGCATTTGATTTGGCTAAAACTGATGGCAATATTGTAGTGCGTTATGCAAAATCGAACGAAGAATTATTATTGCTCGATGGTACTACGATCAAATTATTACCGGATAGTTTGGTGATTGCCGATAGCCGCCATCCGCTAGCTTTAGCTGGGATCAAAGGTGGTATGGAGTCCGGCATCACTGCCGAGACCAAAGACATTATATTAGAGTGTGCTTATTTCGATCCGGTTGGTATACGTTTAACTTCGCGCAAATTAAAAGTACAAACGGATGGTTCATATCGGCATGAACGTTGTATTGATCCTAATATGCAAGAACAAGTAATGGCACGTGTAACCCAACTAATTGTTGAAATTGTTGGTGGTGAACCTGGGCCAATTGTAGAAGCAGTAGATAAAGACATTCCACGCCCTGTGCAGATCATATTACGTACAGCCAGAGTGAAGAAAATTCTTGGTATTACCATTGATTTAGAAAAAATTGTATTAATATTAGAATCGTTAGGAATGGCTGTTAATCCGACTGGCACAACTACAGAGTTGGAAGTGACAGTGCCGACCTTTAGACCAGATATCACTCGCGAAATTGATCTAATCGAAGAATTAGTCCGTATATATGGCTACAGTAATATTCCTGCGCAAGCAACAATTGGTACTTTAAACTTCAATCCATTATCGGAAGCAAAAATATCTGAAGCAAGAATCGCTGATTGCTTAGTTAACCGCGGTTACAATCAAGCTATTGTTTATAGCTTTATTGAACCTGAGTTTGGCAAAAAGTTTGCCCATGATCCTCAGCACACTTGGACAATTACCAATCCAATCTCCAGTGAGATGGCTTTAATGCGGCCATCATTGTTGCCAGGACTAATCAAAGCGGTTGAGTATAATCAAAACCGCCAGCAAAGCCATATTCGTTTATTTGAGATTGGTTTGCGTTTTGAAGGTAAAACTAATAATTTGCAACAAATAAAAAGTGTGGCCGGTATTTATAGTGGTAATTACTGGAACGAAAATTGGTCTAATCTAACTAGACCCACTGACTATTATGATGTGCAGGGCGATGTGCAAGCATTATTCGATTTAGCAAATTTAGTCGTTACTTTCCAACCAATTAAAGATCCAAATCTGCAGCCAGGTCAATCTGCTGGTATTTTCTTGCAAAATCAACAGGTTGGTAAGCTTGGAGTTTTACATCCAGAGCTGTGCCAAGGTTTAGATCTACAAGGGCCTGTGGTTGTGTTCGAATTAAACTATGACGCAATAGCTAATGGGCAAGTAGCTAACTTTAAGCAATTTTCAAAATTTCCTGAAGTTCGCAGAGATTTTGCAATTTTAGTTGATCAAGATTTACTTTCTGATAAGCTTGTTCAAGCAATAAAGCATCAAGTCGGTGAGTTGTTAACTGAACTGGTTATTTTTGATGTATATCAAGGCAAAGGAATTGCCCCCGGTAAAAAGAGTGTGGGACTAGGAGTGATTTTAGGACCATTGGAGAGGACTTTAACTGATAGTGAGATAAACAAAGTATTTGATGACTTGATTTCTATGTTGAGTAAAAAATTTAACGTAACCTTAAGATAGAAAATTATGAGTCTTACTAAAGCGGAATTGGCCGACAGTCTGTGTGCGGCTGTTGGACTTAGTAAAGCGGAAGCTAAAACGCTAGTGGATAATTTCTTTGATGAAATCATTCTAGCTTTAGCTGAAGGTAATCATGTTAAAATTTCTGGTTTCGGAAATTTTGAACTAAAAGACAAACGTGCCAGACCCGGCCGCAATCCACGCACCGGTAAAGAAGTTACCATTTCTGAACGTAGAGTTGTAACGTTCAAGCAAGGTCAAAAATTGAAATCAGTATTGGCTAAGTTAGAGCCCGAAAAAGTTTTAGAAGAGTGATGGCTAATCTATGCGATATATGATGCCGGCGAATAAATCAGCCACATAAACATTGCCCTCATTATCGCGCCCAAAGGTAGAAATGCCGGATTTAAACACACCCAAACTATATGCTTTTGCTTTAGATTTATTTGGAATGTATTTTTTCGGTAATTCTAACGCCCATAAGTGTCCGGAAACAAAATCACCGAAGATATATTTATTTTTTAATTGCGGATTTGGACCATTATAAACATAGCCACCAGTAACTGATGCACCATCTTCGCGCCCATACTCATAGATTGGATCGATTAAATCAGAACTTAAACAAAAAGTATTCGGTGGGTAGCAGTGCGAACCTTCTTTTTTATTCCATCCCAGATTGAAGCCTTTGCCAACAATATCAATTTCTTCCCAATTATTTTGTCCAACATCGGCGACAATTAAGCGCCCTTGATTATCAAAACTATACCGCCATGGATTACGTAAGCCATATGCCCAGATTTCTGGTAGTGCACGTGAATCGTGTACGAATGGGTTGTCACTCGGTATGCTATACAATTTACCGTTTTCTGGCTTATCCACATCAATGCGCAACATTTTACCTAACCAGGTTTTTAGGTTTTGCCCATTACCTTGTGGATCGCCACCTGAGCCGCCATCACCCCAACCTATATATAGATATTTATCCGGACCAAACGCCAACTGGCCGGCTTTGTGGTTCGAATAAGGCTGCGCTACTTCTAGAATAGTTTCTTCGTTACTGGCATAGTTTTGGGCATCAACTTTTAAGCGCGCGATGCGGCTAAATAAGTTGCCGTTATTGAATGGGGTATAATTAATATAAATGTATTTGGTATTATTATAATCTGGATGAAAGCTTAGACCCAAGAGCCCCATTTCACTGTCAGCATCAACGTCTACTTGAAAGAAAATTCTTGAGGTAGCAACAACTTTATCTGCTTGCAAACTGAATATTTTTGCGGTCCCAGTTTTTTCCAAAACCACCATTTGTTTGGAGCTATTTGGAAAAAATTGAATGTCGGTAGGCATTGAGATTCCAGACGCAACTGGCGTAAGAGTTACAGAAATGTGTGGTCGATTTGCATCATGCTCATCGAAAGTAGGTTGTATGGTGGTTGCCTTATCAGCAGCGTAAACAAGACTGCTAAAACAAAGTATCAAGCATGCATATAAATATTTTTGAGTAAAAGACATAAAAATTGCTCTGTTAAAGCTGTTACATATTTGGTCTGGGCGCTCCAAAATTTCGCACCGAACTAGTAGACTCTTGGAAGTGAGTAATTTCTTTGGCAGCCGCTACAAATTCTGGTTCTAGTTTAGAATATAATACATCACGCGCTAGTTTTAAAAATTTACTAGATCTTTCTATACACAAGGTTTGAATATGTTTTTTAGAAAAATCGTTATTGTGTACGCAGGCAGAATATAATTCATCGGCTAAGTTGCCAACCGCGCGTTTAATGTCAGGAGAAACACCATCCACATTTTCTTTATGCTGCTTAATTGAATCAGCAAAGCGCTTAGTTTCCAGATCAATTAGTGCTAGTTTTTTTACTGATACTTTACCTTTATCAAGTGACATTTGCCGCGCTACAAAATTTGCTTCTTGCATGTAGTCACCCAAGTCACTGTTAGATATATAAGAAAAATAATTGGCAACACATGTGCGCAGATAATTTACAACAGAAGTTAAAACCAAAGTTTTTTGATTATCCCTAAACATAAATTTTTTCCATCCCTGTTTCAAATATTATAGTTCTTAAATCGACTTAGATAGTTATAGGTCTGCAACTAAATATGGAAATCAAAGGACGACAACTTGATCAAAGTTTGATTCTAAACCAAGCTTTGGGAAGGAGAATTGGATGCCACAACTTTTATATATATTCTTAGTTGTAACTATGGCTTTGGCTGGTATAGCCCAAGCTGACGTGAATTTACTGGAGCCTTGCCAAAAGGTTTTAGTTTCTGGGGATGGTCAATGGCCGCCCTACGTAATAGTTACCAAAAATCCAAATAACTTGACTGAAAATCAATACAATTTGTCTGGAGTAGGTGTAGATTTAACTGCAAAAATTTTTGCAGAATTAGATTTACCGGTGGAGGAAGTTGCTTTCGATAATCAAATCAATATGGTGGCCGCTTTACGCAGTGGCCAAATCGATGTTTTAGTCAGCACATATCTTTATGATGAATTAGCAACGGTAGCAGATGTATTTCAACCGCCTTATATAAATGATCCAGTTACAGTCGCGGTGCGCAAAGAAATCTTTTCAACTATAAAAAATTGGGAAGATTTGGTAGGCTTAACTGGATTAATCGACGAGACTTTTATGGTAGATGACGTGACGAATGCGTATTTTACCGAGTACTTAAACCTGCATAGTCGCGGCACCTTGCGGGATGTAATGCACGAGTTGGCGGATAAGAAAATTGGTTATGTAATTGGCAGTCAATTGCAATTAACCTATGCCATTAAAGAATATAACTTGGGCTCAGACCTGGTTGTGGTTGATCAGCTAAGTAAAGGGGGGCCGGTTTATATGGCATTCTCCAAAACTTCACGTTGTCAGCCTTATGTTGCGTATGCAAGCAAACGTTTGCAAGATTATAAAAACAATGGCACAGTAGACGAATTAATTAAAAAATATATACAGTAATTTGTTAGTAAATTATGTTACTTAGCTAAACAAAGTGAGATTGTATGACGTCTATGACTACTCCTATTGACCAAATTACTCATTCATACCAAGAAAGCTCAGTCGCCAAAGCCGCATTTCTGATGTGCGTTATGGGCGCGGTATTCTATTGTTACGAGTATTACTTACGCGTGGCGCCGAGTGTCATTCAGCCACAGTTGATGGAAACCTTTAACATTAGCCAGGCTGGTCTAGGAACCTTAATTGCTTATTACTATCTAGCTTATGTACCACTGCAAATCCCCGTTGGCCTAATGATGGACTATTGGGGGCCGCGCCGTGTCTTGACCTTTGCTTGCTTGTGTTGTGCGTTAGGGACTTTTGTATTTGCCGGCACTGAATCTATTTGGATGGCCAAGGCAGGGCGATTTATGGTTGGGTTTGGCTCGGCTTTCGCTTATGTGGGGGTGTTGAAGATCGCCAACCTATGGCTGCCACATAAGTATTTTGCCATGATGGCTGGTTTATGTACCGCCCTCGGTATGTTTGGCGCTATGAGTGGTGGAATCTTAATGGCTAAGTTTATTCACTTAACTGGTTGGCAGCAAGCCCTTTATTCTTCCGCGATTATCGGAATTATTTTGTCGGTTGTACTTTGGTGTGTAATACGCGATCGATCAGAGCGTGAATTGGTTAATTTAGCGCGGGCTTCGCATAAAGGCGCTAGCATTTGGACTGAATTGTTAGAAGTAGTTAAAACTAAGCAATTATGGATCAATGGTATAATAGGTTGCTTAACCTTTTTGCCTTTAACTGCATTTGCCGAATTTTGGTCAGTATCTTATTTGGAAAGAGTTGGCTTAACTAAAGATGCTGCTGCGCTTGGTTCTTCGATGGTGTTCTTGGGTTTTGCAGTTGGTGGTCCGCTATGGGGGCGAGTTTCTGATCTAATACGTAGTCGTCGCCAACCATTGATGCTCGGCTCAATTATTTCTGCCGCTTTTGCTGTCTATATTATTAATTCTGCCACCACCAGCTTACCAATATTATTTAGTGTCATGTTTATGTTAGGCTTTTTCTCTAGTGCGCAAATTTTAGTGTTTGCTGTTGGTGAAGATAATTGTCGTCCTGGTATGAGTGCTACAACAGTTTCATTTACTAACTTCCTAGTAATGTTAGGTGGTTTTGCTTTGCAACCTTTAGTTGGAATTGTTTTAGATTATTTACAAACTGTAAATGCACAAGGAAAATTAGTGATTACGGTTACTGATTTCAAACTAGCCTTATTAGTTTTACCACTTGGTTTGATTGCTGCAGCTGCTTTAACTTTCTTTACCAAAGAAAGTTACCATTTAAAATCTTGAAAATCTTAATATTTTTCTCTTGTTAGAAATTACTACATTTAACTATCTTTCTTTTTGCAATTAAATACGGTATAAATAATCAACGCAGTATATTTATATCATTTTTTCTTAAGGATAGGAGATCACTATGCCAATAGTAGACGGAGTAGAAGTAGAAGAAGGCGCAGTAGTACAACAAGAAGGCGCAGTCACAGAACCAGTAGTAACAGATACCCAAGAAAGTTCAGCAAACGTATCAGCTGATGCAGCCGCTGGCACTTCCACAGAAGAAAATGCACCTCCAGAAGCACAAGCTGTTCCTGAAGTAGGCGAAGAATTAGCCGTCGCTGGAGAAGAAGATGATGCAGGTGAAGATCAAGAGCAAGATGATGAAGAAGAGCTAGACGAAGATGAACAAATGTCGGCTAATGCCGTTAGTGATGCTGCTGCGGTCGCCTTAGCTGCGATGTTTAAAGCCTTAGCTAGTTATGCATCAACAAATGGTATTGGTTTTGTTGATCTTAATGATGCAGAAACACTTCATTTTGTTGAGCAGGTCTCAGCAGCGCTCGAAGCATATCGTGCTGCAACTATGCAGCAAGCTGAAGTACAGCGAAGTGAAACATCATCTGCAGCTCCAGTAGATAACGCTGCAGAAGATGCTGTATCTGTATCTTCTGACAAAACCGATCCAGATGCAGATAATAAAGAAACACCAGCAGAGTCAATCGCTTCTTCAGTAGTATTTGGTGATTTCTCTGAACAAGCTAATTCACCTGCTAAAGGTGAAGATACCGCTCCTAAAGCTGAAAGTGAAGATGTTGTTCCTGATGAAGCAGCTGTACTTAAAGCTTCGATTGAAGAAGTGAATGCAGCAGCGTCTCAAGAAGTGAATGCAGCAGCGTCTCAAGAAGAAACCCCGCAAACTTCATCTGAAGCACCACAAGATAAACAAGAAGTAGATACTAAGCCTGTCGAAGAAACTACTTCCGATGTACATTTAGAAGTTAAGTTCGTAGGTTTCAGCCCAGCTGGAAATGCAGCAGCTTCTGGTGATTTGAGTTCAGCAGCACCTTTGCCAGCACCAGTAGAAGAAGTGGATCAATCTCTACTTGCAGCAGCGGCATTAGCAGCGCAAGCTCAACCAGCACCAAGCTCGCCTAAAGGCCCAAGTATGTAAGTAATATTAAGCCCCGTCTTCTTAGGAGTGCGGGGCTTTTTATTAATTAGTTTCTAATTCTTCTATTGCAAAATATCTATACGCGCGAATTGCTGGTAAAAAGGGTTCCGGATTTATTTTCACATCTTTGCGTACAACACGTTCTTTATCTCGCCCACGTTTAGCACCTGGTGGCGTAAACTCAGGCAATTCTTGTCCACCAGTTTTATCTAAATAAAAAATTGGCACTGGACCTTTGACCATCAAGCGTTTGCTGCCATAGCCGTCTGGGAATACTAAGTTGGCGCGCAAATGTGGTGCTAAATCCTGCACAATGGCTAATGGCTCGTTGGGATCTAATCCTTGTAGTAATTTTAATTGTCTTTCTATTCCGACATCACGAACTTGCTTGCTAAGTAGTTGTTCTGCTTGTTGCACGTTAATTTTGATAATAGAGCGTGTGTTGGCCCACGTCCAAGCAATCTTATCTGGACGTTGCATAAAATGTGGTATCTTGCGATAACATTGCTTCAAATGTATGCGTGCTAATCCCATCCGCGATAAATTACTTGCAACAGCTGCATCGCGTGGCGGCAGAAGTTGTTCAAATTGTTCGACGAGCAAAGCATTTGGGTTATTAAGTTTGGCCGCCTTAAGTTTTAGAATCGATTGCTTAAAATTGTATTTGGCGCAATTTAAGGCCTCTAGAGCTTCTATGGTTTGCACTGAAGCTGCGATTATCCCTGCCCCCACAAGAATCTCTCGCGGCTGTTGTGCATCCAAATATTCGAGCTGGCGCAGCATAGTGCATGCCTGTTCACGCAAGCTGCTATTAGCTGATAGGGGTAATTGTGGCGGTGGCTGGAACCAAGCCGGTAAATCGCGGTCGCGATGGCAGATAGTTTCGCTAGCCACGTCTAGTGCACTGCGCAATTCTTTAAATCTGTCTATTACATCAATACAAAGTTCTGTTATCATACCTACTATCTCGCATTAAAATGGCTTGAATGGCAAATGACTAAGTTTAAAGGCTTGCTACAGAAAATGACGGTACGGCACCATGAGCCGGTGGAATACACCTTTTCATTGCTAAATGCTGGCTCAACCTTGGATAATTTGCCTGTTGTGAACCAATTCATAGGCCAAGAAATACACATGCATTTTACCGGCAAAATTCACTGTATCGCTTGTCATACCAAAGTGCGAAAAACTTACCAACAAGGTATGTGCTTTCCATGTACCCAACGTTTAGCTTGTGCTGATCTTTGTATTGTAAAACCAGAGAAATGTCATTTTCAGCACGGCACCTGTCGTGAACCGGAATGGGGTCTGAGTAATTGCTTTATTCCGCATATTGTATATTTAGCCAATAGTTCTGGTCTAAAGGTGGGAGTGACGCGGGAATCACAATTACCTACGCGTTGGATTGATCAAGGCGCAACGCAAGCCTTGGCAATATTAAGAGTTAAAACAAGGTTACAAGCTGGATTACTCGAAGTCGCTATTGCCAAAATGATCAATGACAAAACTAATTGGCGTAAAATGTTAAGTGGCAAATCTACCGATGAAGATTTAGCGGCTGAGCGAGATAAAATATTCCTTAGCTTAAGTGCTGAGATACAAAAAATAGCTGCTCAATTCGAGTTTGGTGATATTGAAATGCTGACGAATGAAAAAGTTTATAATTTCAATTATCCTGTTCTGCAATATTTAGAAAAAATCACAACACGTGACTTTGACAAAGAGCCGAGTATAGGTGGCGTCTTACATGGCATCAAAGGGCAATATTTATTATTCGCAAATGGTGTTGTTAATTTGCGCAAATTTACCGGCTACGAAATAGAGCTGCAACTAGCATGAAATTCTTGGTCGATAAGCTGTTGGGGCAACTTGAGCAATTTCATGATACACAGCCTCAGAATTAAACGTATATTTAGCATAAATATCATCAATACGCTTATCTATTAATTCACTATCAAATCCGCAGTTTTTAAGAAATATAGTAATAACCTCAAAAAGTTCCGATAGATTTTTAATAGCTGATGCATCACAACTACGGCCTTTGTCCATTGTGCTAAGAACGATCTTGCAATAATTACGAAATCTATATGGATTTTCTTTGGCTTGATTAAGAGCTATAATTTCGAACATATCAATCCACTGGCGAGATAAATGGCCAT
>CAYPGU010000068.1:0-4037 GCA_964409995.1 uncultured Legionellaceae bacterium
GTTGTGTTCGGTGGAGATAAGTTTGTCCAGCCATTAATTGTTACACCTGAAGTATTAAAGCAACTGAAAGAACTTATCCCTTTAATGCCGCTGCATTTGCCAGGTAATCTAGAGGGTATTGAATATTTACATAAAATGTATCCAAATGTTCCGCAGGTAGCCTGTTTTGACACTGCGTTTCACGCAACACAGTCTACCTTAGCTAAGATGTTTGCCTTGCCAGCAGAGTTTGCAGCTGATGGTATACAGCATTATGGATTTCATGGTTTATCTTATGAATATATATCTAGTGTGATGAGTGATCAATTAAATATTAAAAGTAGCGACAAAACAATAGTTGCACATTTAGGTAATGGTTCTAGCATGTGTGCCATCAAGGATAGCAAAAGTGTGGCGACCACGATGGGCTTTAGTGCTTTAGAAGGTTTGGTTATGGGTACTAGGTGTGGCAGGATTGATCCGGGCGTATTGCTATATTTGCTGCAAGAAAAAAAATACACTGCCGACCAGGTGCAAGATTTACTATATAATAAATCTGGTTTGCTTGGTGTGTCAGGAGTTAGCAACGACGTGCGGGAATTGATTGAAAGTTCTGCACCGGATGCAAAATTAGCTTTGGATTTGTATTCGTTTCGAGCTGCGCAAGAATTAGCTTCGTTAATTGTTCCATTGCAAGGTTGTGATGCAATTATTTTTACGGGTGGAATAGGTGAGCATGCTGCGCCGATTCGTGCCAAGATTTGTGATTGGTTAGGCTGGTTAGGTGTATCCATTGATTTAGCAGCTAATTCGAATAATGATAAGTTTATTAATTCTGCGCAAAGCAAAATTCGTGTGGCTGTTCTAGGCACCAATGAAGAAATTGTAATTGCCAAGCATGTTTTAAATGAAATGGCTGTATAAAAGATCAGCTCTCGGTTGAACTTATCCTACTATTTTGGGTCTTAAAGATAGTATGTTTACAGTTTAAACAGAGGTCTATAATGCGTATTCTAGGACTTACCGCTTTATTAACTACATTATATTTGCTTATTAAAGATACTGTGGCCTTGGCAGCGAATGTGAAAAAAATTCAAAATGCTACTGATCTTGATGATGAATCAGCGCAAAAATTAGTTGATAGTTTTGTTATACAAAATAAAACCATGCAAGATGCTAATGAAAGCATGCAGAAAGTCAGAAACGAATTGCTCTCAAAAAGAAGAACGGCTGCGCCGACTGCTGTCCCAACAAAAAAACCAAGCGCGAAAGGTAAAGGTATTGGTAAAGCTACCAAACCGCCAACAGTATCACAAACGCAACCAGAAACTGTATGGAATAGAAATGGAGATATTGAAGGTAAGGCAAGTAGTTTTGGTTTTCCATATGGATATGATGTAAAAGAAAAAGAAATATATTTGGTTGGAAAATTCCCGCCAAAATCAACACCAGTAATTATGTTCGGTGAAGGTGCGAATTCAGTTACGATCTTTCTAGAACCTATAACCAATGCTCGCACTGAAATTACATATAAAGCAGGGGCAAGCATAAAGCCTAGGAAAATTGCTGGTAAATTATATTGGCCATTTAGATGTAATTGCATAGATGGTTCATTCGATACAGTTCTTACAACTGATGGTCAATATATTAAAGATGCAGATGGCTACAATCTTGTTCAGAGGTCAGGCAAGATGTTTGATCCAAATAATCCATCGGTTATGTCTTTATCACTGTCAGACGGAGACGCTGATTTAACTATTTATTCTACACAACAAAGATCTGTTAAAGGTTATGTTAATGGCGTGTATGGAGACTGGCCGGTTATGCCTTCTTCATGGACTTTATATTCATATGGAGAACAGTTGGCAAAATCCTCAGGAAAGGTTCGTGTGCAACTTGATCCGGGACATAAAGTTCAAGCGCGCAGGGATTTTCCAGATGAATTATTTGATAAACGACGCCAGCTTGCCAGCGATGAAAAAATTGATTTGCCGTTAGCAAAGCGTTTTGGATTAGTGCGGGCCGCTTTATTGGATGTAGCTCTAAAAAACCGTGGCATAACTGTAGAAGAATTACAATCTTTACCAGAAGATGAGCAAAAGGAAATAGCCAAAAAAGTTGGTGAAAATTTAGAAAAGCTATCTAAAAAATTTGGTGAAAATTTAGTAGATTTAGTAGTTTTCATAAGTAAACATGGTGAAGAAGGATTAAGTGAAGAACTGAAAAAAGGTAAATTACGTGGTGGATCCTAATCAATAGAACCCGCTTCCGCATAATGCTTCCGATAAACTATATTATCGGAAGCGTTATTGGTGGTGTATGTTATGCTTGTTAAGATAGATCTGATGTCATTTGTTTCGCGTCTCATTTATTGAATAAACTTTTGCATAATATTAGGCAAATCTTGCCATGGCATTGCAAATACATTATCAGCAAGCAACATGGGCGCATTGCAACGACAAATTACATAGCATGGATCTGAAACATTATATTCTTCTTTAAACAGTAACAAATGCTTTATATCTGACATGTTAGGTTTATCTGTCCATTTAACCTCAATAGGTAAATATTTTCCGTTTAAATTAATAACATAATCAACTTCTGGACCGTCATGAGATCGCCAGAATAAAACCTCAGCCTGAATACTGAGCTGATTCACCATTCTACATAATTCAAGACCAATAAATTGTTCAAATAATAAGGATAATTGTTTCACGCCAGGGTTAAATGGTTCTTGAGCACCAATTCTTTTAACTCCAAGATCAAACATAATATATTTAGGAGATTTATTTAATCGCTTTCTTGTAGTGCCAGTAGTTAATGCTTCTATGCGCTCTACTAGCATACAATCTTCTAAAATTCGATAATATTCTGATATGGTAGGATGTGTCACACCAATCTCGTTACTTATATTCGTAAAATTTGCTGTGTGTCCAGATTCAATGCAGGCCAATTTCAAGAAGTTGACAAAACTACCAATGTTTCTTACCAAAGCTTCTTTGCGTATTTCTTCTTCAATATATAAATTTACGTACGATATTAATAACTCTTCAATCTGACCTTGCGACTGATCATACAAATCTATGTATAAATCCGCGACACGCTTGATTTCATTTTGAGATTGGATTGGTATGACTTGCGATTCTGTAACTAATACTTCTGGCAAGCTACCATTTATCAAAAATGCTTCAAGCAGATGAAATGAATTGAGCTCTAATAGGCTTAAAGGGGTAAGATTATATTTAACTACCCTACCTGGTAATAAGTTTTTTATTTTCCTTGCTGATGATCCAGTGATTATGAATTGTGCAAGATTATCATCAATAAGAACTTGTATGCTATCCGTAAAGGTGGGAATCCTTTGTATTTCATCAATGATAACAACCGGCTTTCTTCCAAGTAGTATCTTTTGTGCTTCGATTTCTCTAATAAAAATTTCTGGACTGGATTCGTATTTCTGTAAAGCGTTTGGGTGCATTAATGTTATGTATATATCGTGTGATAATTGTTTAACCAATGTTGTCTTGCCTGTCTGCCTAGGCCCGAGAAGCAATATGCTTTTACCACGTTGAAGGCTTGCTTCTATTTTAGGTGTAATTGCTCTGTTTAATAACATGTACTTACCGTTTTTGCCAAAATTGGAAACCAATAACTACAAAAATAGCCCAAATTGGTAAATTAGTCAAGCCAATATTCTCATACATTACAGTGCTGGTTGAGTGTATGTCATACTAATTACTTCATCTTCGGCTGTTGCTGTTGAGACCCAAGCATCTTCGATATTTTACTTATCTAAGCTAAAAGTAATAGTAGATACTATTCTAATTTTCTTATCTATGCTCATGGTGTCTGATGAATTGTAATCGCTCATTAGGCTGTCTTTAGCAGAAATACTAAATACACCTTGATTAGCACTGCGAATACTACCTACTTTACAGCCAGAATCGTCAGCAAATTGTTTAGCTGACAGACGAGCATTTTGCGTTGCTTCTGCGATCATTTGCGGTCTGATTTCTAATAATTTTGTAAAATAGAATGACGGTGAGCCAGAGATAATT
>CAYPGU010000068.1:4047-9739 GCA_964409995.1 uncultured Legionellaceae bacterium
ACGCCCTGTTGAATCAATTGCTAAATTTTTTCTTGCGCATCTGGCAAAATATCTACTTGATTCGTACGCAGAATAATTTTTCCAGTCATAATGTACCGTGGTCCTTTATCATCGCTATATGAATATTCACGCGAGGTCTTATCAGTAATTTCTGTAGTTGCAGTCGATATTTCATCTTTAGTAAAGCCAAAATTTAACAGGAAACCTTCGATCGCTGCTCTATCTGCCGCCATTTTATTATCTAATACTGATAAATCATCGCCGCTATTTTTGTATTGTAGAGTCCAAACAGCTAAATCAGATTTTACCTCTTTTTCGGAAAGACCTTTAACCACCACCACACGATCATTTAACTTATATCGTTCGATAGATTTGCCAATAAAATAACCACCCAAAGCAGGACCGAGCATACATCCTAGAATACAGTAAAGAACTTTTGAATTTATATTCATTTGCTATTCCTAATTATTATATAAAGGGGCCCCTTGTTGGGCCCTACGATTTACATTCTAAATGATGAGACATTTGAATTATCTGATGATGCAGATTTCGGCGATCCAAAAGCATCTGGAGCTTCGTTTGTATCAACAATAGTGCTATTTAATACTAAGGTTGGCCATTGTTCTAAGGTGCAGCGCCAGTTATATGATATTTCAGTATCTTGCGGCTCCATAATTTCTATTCTAGTTTTAGTTTTTTCGAATATCGGCAGTTCGAGTTGAAATACTTTTCCAACCGGCTCGAGCTGTAACATAGCTTGTATGACTGGCCCCAAAGTTTTTGAATGGCCCAATTGAAATTGGTCAAAGAATCCGCCGCGAAACAGCCGTTTGTTGAAATCATTATTTATAAAATCATAATTTACTAAATCTGCAATATGTCTAAAAAATATAGCTAATTTCTCGGCTGGCTGCTTATAAAACTTAGCCCAATTCAAGCGTAACCCTTGAGTAATTTGTTCGATTAATCGATCTTTGTGCACGATAAACAATCTAGATTGTACGCCATCGATAAGTAAAGCCATCTTAACAATTTCTTCTGCGTGCAGCTTGGCAAGATTAAGCTTGGTATCGTTGTATTCAGAAATTTCTTTATTTAATTCTTTAATTGATTCATCGAAAATTGTATCTCTAGATAATTCTAGATTTTGCATTTGTTCAGGATGCTTGCGCGCATCACGGGCCGCTGTTAGTTTAATTAACGCTGCTTCTAACGAGCCAGCTTTGAGTAGTAATTGCGCATCTTCTAGTAGCGCAATAACTTTTTTTTCTGATTCGGCTGCTATCCTCGCTCGGATGCTAAACTCAAGTGCGCTTAACTTGGGTGCGCTCATCTCGGCGCCATTAGTTGCAGATGATAATAGTTGTTCTGATTCAGTATTAGTATGTGTCGGCATTAAAGTACTCCTTTTAACTTCGTGCAGATGAGATATCATAGTTAGCTTTAGAAAGCAATGCCATTTGCTTTCTAAGTATGCTAGGATTAAGTCATTCATATGCACAGGATTGGGATGAAAACATGAAACTAAAATTTAAATTCATAGTTGGTATGGTATTCGGTGTGCTATTAGTTGGTCCAACCATAGCGCTAGAAGCAACGCCAATTGCTACTGGCTTCATTCCTGTTAATGGTGGCAAACTATATTACGAACAATTTGGAACGCAAACTAATAACTCAATAATTGTTTTGCATGGTGGTCCAGGATTAGATAGTTCATATTTATTACCACAAATGGCTGCTTTAGCTGATAACAAACAAGTAGTATTTTATGATCAGCGTGGTGCGGGTAAATCATTAGGCTTTGACCTAGACAAAAGCTCAATCAATATGGACACATTTGTAAGCGACTTGGAAACAGTGCGCCAACAGTTGGGATATCATAAGGTTGTTTTGGTGGGACATTCTTGGGGCGCTCTATTGGGTATGTGTTATGCGCTTGCGCATCCAGAAAATATTAGCGGTTTGATTCTGGTCAGCGGTGCCCCCTCTACTTCGGCTGGGTTTCAGTTGTTCTTGAATGAATATTATAAGCGTACCAAAGATGTACAAACCGCATTAACCAGAATAGAACAAACCAAGCAGTTTATCGTTGGTGATCCGCTAACTGTTGAAGACTACTTCCGTCAGGTATTTGCGTATTACTTCTATGTGCCAGCTCAGGTGGCAGATTTAACTTTAGTTTTTACGCCTGAATCAGCAGTTAATGGCCGTAAAATTGGTGAAATATTTGGTTCAACATATTTAAACAAGTACGATCTAACCCCTAAATTGAAAAAATTAAAGATTCCAGTCTTGGTGTTGCATGGCGAGGAAGATATTGTGCCTTTGCAAACTGCAATTAATACGCATAAGGCCATACCGGGCTCACAAATGATAACAATACAACAATGTGATCATTTCCCGTACATCGAAAAACCAGCTGAGTTTTTTGCTGCGGTGAATGATTTTATAGTGAAGCTAAATTAAGCTCCTATTTGGTAAGTCTGACTTTATCAAACCATGTTTCAATCACATTAATAATCTAACGACATTAAAGTTCTAACTTCCTGCATTGTGGCTTGTGCTACTTTGCGCGCAGCTGCTGTGCCTTCATGTAAAACTTTATCTAAATCAGCTTTTTTAAGTTGTTCGCGTCGTTCGCGCATTGGCGTGATTAAGGCTTGCAAGGTATCATTCAATAAAGACTTGATAACTTTATCGCCTAAGCCGCCCTTTTCATATTGCATTTTTAAATCAGTTACTTCTTCTTTATTTGAGTGGAATGCATCCAAATATGCGAACACAACATTGCCCTCTACTTTGCCCGGATCGGCAACGCGAATGTGTCCAGGGTCAGTATACATTTGAAAGACTTTTTCTTTAATTTCATCGGCACTGTCAGACATTGAGATCGCATTTCCTAAAGACTTGCTTGCTTTAGCTTTGCCATCAATACCTATTAGACGAGGAGCTTCACTCAGATATGCTTTGCATTCTTTTAGCAAATTAGTGTTATAGGTGCGATTAAATGTACGCACAATTTCATTGGTTTGTTCGATCATCGGTAGCTGATCTTCGCCTACTTGCACTAATTCGGCTTTGAAAATAGTAATATCCGCCGCTTGACTGACCGGATAGCATAAAAATCCAGCCGGGATAGATTCATTGAAGCCCTTTTGTTTAATTTCAGTTTTGACCGTTGGATTACGCTGCAATCGACCCAAAGTTACTAAATTTAAATAATAAATTGTAAGTTCGCAGATTTCCGGCACTTGCGATTGTAAAAAAATAGTAGATTTACTTGGATCAATCCCTACACTTAAATAATCGCGTAAGACTTCGAAGACATTTTCTTTTACTTTTTCTGGGTGTTCGAAATTATCTGTGAGTGCTTGTACGTCAGCAATCATTACATATTGCTTAAATTCATCTTGCAATTTCACGCGGCTAAGCAGAGAGCCAATAAAATGACCTAGATGCAATCGTCCACTAGGCCTGTCGCCAGTTAAAATAACCTTTTTCATTTATAATCCTAACAAAGTACTTTATGCTTTTAATACATAAATTCTATATGAAATAAAGAGCCTAGAATAGGCTTTTGTTAAGCAAGAGCGTCCTCAGCTTCCCAATGTCGATCAGTAAAGCCTTGTTGTAGCTTGAAATCTTGATGGGACTTAATGTGTTCCATTAACTCTTCAATACTATTCACAACAGTAAGGTAGGCAAAATGTTGTGGCGCTAAGGTTTTTTGCTGCAGCATCAGCTGACATTGTTGCAGGAATGGTTGCCAGTAATTGGCGATATTGAATAAATAAATTCTTTTTTTGATAATTCCAAACTGATTGTGGACTAAGCAATCTAGCAATTCATGTAAAGTTCCGAAACCGCCAGGTAACACAACTATCTCTTCAGACAGTTCGTACATGCAGCTTAAGCGTTGGTGGGTTGTGTCGACCCAATGCAGATTTTGTTCACCAATATTTGGATGTTGCAATTCATATTCACGAAAAACATGTGGGATAACACCGTAACGAGGCGTAGGTAAATTAATCGATCCATGTCCATCGTTTACGTACTTCATTAACCCATTGCAGCCACCGCCAGTGACTAATGCACAGTTATGTTTAGCTAATTGTGTGCCAAGTTCAAAGGCCAATTTTTTGTATTCTTCTGGAGCTTTCTCATCACCGCTGCAAAATACACAAATGGATTTTGTAGGAACAATACTGCCAAATTCGAAATCTTTATATACACGCTGGATACATGACATTTCGTCCAGGATTAGGCGCTGCTGTGCTTCTAGCTTATCCGCTTGGGCCCGAGTTAACCATTCGTATTCATCGCACTCGTTGTGATCGAGGACTATGTTAGGTTTATCTTCTACTACTTCTTTGAATATATGATAAATATAATCGAAGCCTTCTGGGTAATTAATGTAAACCGTATGTAAGTAAATTGGATTTTGCAAATCGAAACCACACTCTTCAGTGATTTCGCGGCGAATTGTTTGTTCTGGTGTTTCGCCCCTTTCTACTTTGCCACCTGGTATAGCCCACGTGCCAGGTTGCGTCGCGTGTTGCGATCGCTTTACAAATAAAACTTGTTGGCCATGTTCAACAAAGCATGCAGCTACACTTACCTTAGGACTAAAACCTTCTGGCGGAACATCAAATATCATTTTTGAACGCCACATAATTGAGTTAAGTCACACTATCAAATCTTCTGTTAAAAGTCAAAACGCATCAAGTTGCTGCCTTGAAATATGGCTGGTAAACTCGCAAATGGTTAGCTGCATTAAGCAGTTGTTTTTAGTATAGGAGTTGAGCATGCCTGGTTTTGATATTATTGGAAGAAGTGACTTTGTAATCCCAACTTATGTGGATGATTTTAATAAGGTATGGGAATTAATTAGGGAGATGAAAAAAGATCTAGCCGCTAAAAATCCTGGTATAAGCCCTGCTGCAATCGATGCTAAAGTTGCGGCGTATCTTAATACTCCGGCGAAAAAAATGCTCAATCACACACCTGCGCACTTTATTGGTTATGCTGTTAAACATCCAGGCATAATTCTACAGTTATATGGACTTGGCGCTGATTTATTTTTCAAGGATCAAAAGGGACGTCGACCATTAAATGTTATAGCCAATGGCGCACAACCAAAGGTTGTAGAGTTCATGCTTGAATTACATGAAGATAATAATGTCAGCACTACTGAGCTTGATGCTGATAACCGCAGCGCAATTCACCATCTTTGTATGTATGGTTCATCTGCAGGTGAAAAAGCCAGTGGCAAAGACATGGCAGTAAGCCTAAAGTTGCTCTTGGCCAAATATCCTGATGCTGCAGCACGCAAAAATGCTTTAGAGCAAAAGGATATATTTGATCTCAACCCTGTTGAATATGCTATTTCTTTAGATTTTATGCAGACCCCAGAATTACGAGCCGTATTTGAAGAGCATGGTGTGGAACTTGCGTCTTATACAATGCAAATTAATGGCATTCCGTTTCAAACATCAGATTTTTTCAATCGTACAAAGCTAATGATGAATTCTTTTGCTGGTGGCAAAGCAGAAGAACAACTACAGGCAGTGCAAGATGCATTAGTTGCTGGGGAAGATCCAAGCAAACCTAATCCATTATTTGGAGGTCGTAACGCGGTGCTCCTGGTTGCAAGTAACTTTGCAAACCCATTAACTGTTTGGCAAGAAGTATT
>CAYPGU010000069.1:0-9512 GCA_964409995.1 uncultured Legionellaceae bacterium
GGGATTAGAACTGTCGGTAACAAACAGGCGGTATTCATTGATACACCTGGTATGCATTTATGGCAGAAAAAAGCTTTGAACCGCGAAATGAATAAAGCAGCTAAGAGTGCACTGCGTGATGTGGATGCGGTGATTTTTATGGTAGAAGCTTTAATCTGGAACGAAGAGGATGATTTAGTCTTGCAATGTGTGCAGCATTTAAAAGCGCCAGTCTTCTTGGTCGTAAACAAAGTCGATACGGTAAGGAATAAAGATGAACTGCTGCCATATTTGGCCAGTGTCAGCACAAAGATGAATTTTGCGGAAGTAATTCCTTGTTCGGTTACCTCCGGTGATCAAGTCGCCTTAATCGAAGACAAAGTTTTTGCAGTGTTACCTGCTGGTCCTTTTTACTATGGCGCTGATCAAACTACGGATAAAACTTTAGCTTTCAGATTGTCCGAGATAATTCGTGAAAAATTAACCCGTGAGTTGAGTGCTGAATTACCTTATGCTTTAAGTGTGGAAATTGAAAAGACGGAGCAGACTGATTCGCAATTCGTTGTGCACGCGGTAATTTGGGTTGAGCGTGACAGTCAAAAAGGTATTGTAATTGGCAAACACGGTGAACGCTTGAAGAAAATTGGCCAACAATCGCGCTTAGATATGAATCATTTATTAAACACCAGTGTGCATTTAGAGCTATGGGTTAAGGTGCGTGATAATTGGACTGATGATGAACGAGCTTTAAGGACCTTAGGTTATTTGCATCGAGAGTAACATTACATGAAGCAAGAATTGCATTTGTCTTATGTTTTGCACACTCGTGCATATCGTGAAACTAGCATGCTGGTTGAAATTTTAAGTCAACAACATGGTCGGGTCGCGCTGGTTGCTAAAGGCGTTAAACGTGGTAAGGCAAAAGTTAGTAATATTTTACAGCCATTTGTGCCTTTACAGGTAAGCTGGAGCGGCAGTGGTGATTTAGTCACTCTGGTACAGGTAGAAGAAACAGCGCAAGTGCCGGGTTTGCAAGCGATGCGAGCGATTTGTGGTTTATATGTGAATGAATTATTAATCAAATTAGTACCCAAATGGGATGTTTGTAATGAATTGTTTAACCATTATCAGCTAACTTTGCAAAACTTAGCTGATAGTGCAGTAAATGAACAAATCACTTTACGTAAGTTTGAGAAGCAATTACTTAAATCACTTGGTTATGGGTTGCAGCTTGGCTGTGAAGTGGAAAGTGGGGCGCCAATAATGGCTGATCAATTTTATACATTTGATCCAATCTTGGGTCCGAAATTAGCTACCCAGTTGCAGGTGGCGGCTACGAGCGGTTCGACCTTGTTAGCGCTGGCGGCAGAAGAGTTTGGTACTAACACCAATTGGGCTGAGTTGCGCCGTTTGATGCGTAATGTATTGGCGTATCACTTGGGCACTAAACAATTGGTTAGCAGACAATTATTATGAAAGTTTATGGTATTGGTACGGACATAGTCGCTTGTGCGCGTATTAAAAAACTGTGGGATGAGCATGGTGAGAATTTTGCACGGCGGATTTTAACTGACTATGAGCAGCAAGCCCTAACTGAGCTCAAAGTGGCGCCTATTTCATTTTTGGCCAAACGATTTGCTGCAAAAGAAGCAGTGGTGAAAGCATTAGGCACTGGTTTTCGTGATGAGGTAATCTTAACCCAAGTTGGGATCGAAACAGATACCCTGGGTAAACCGCAAGTGGTCTTCTACGGAAAAACCAAACAATATATAGATAGTTTAGGCAAATTGGAATTGCATATTAGCTTATCGGACGAGGCAGATTATGTGGTGGCTTTTGTGTTAATTACTCAATAAAGGTGAAACGATGAAAATTATAAGAAGATTCAACCAATTGTTACTAATAGCCGTGATGTTGTGTACTTGCTCGGTAGCAAGTGCGCGTTGGGCGACTTTCGAAGACGCTGATGTGGAAGTTATTAAGAACGATTGGCAGATAACAATTAACGCCGATGGAACCTCTGAGCGCATTGTGCATATGCAGTTCAAGATTATTAACGAAAGTGGTCGTGATAGTTATGCTAAGTACCCACTTTACTATAACCATGACAATTCAACTTTAGAGATTATCAGCGCCAAAACTATAGTTGGCAACAAAGAGTATCCAATCAAGGCAGAATTGATCGAAGACAAGCCAATGGCCAGCTCGGTAAATGGTTTTGATCAAACACATCAAATTTTGCTGGCATTCCCTAACGTACAAATTGGTTCAATTATTAGTTTACAATTCAAAGATAAAATTTTGCATGCAGATGTGCCAGGATTATTTGAATGCTTTATTGCTTTCGATCAGCGCTACTATCAGCATGCCAACATAAGTATTAAATCTGCGTTACCATTATATGTAGATTATAATAATCTTAATCAGTACTTGTCAGTCCAACAAGGTAAAACTAGTAACTTTTATACTCTGGATGTGAAATTAACCAAACCAATTTACATCAAGATAGTCGATGAGACGACTGATTTGATTAACCCGAAACGTTATCCTTGGATTTTTGTCACTACGGTTAACGATTGGACAGTATTAAGCAAAGAGTTAGCAATCCCGTATGATGATGTTTTGAAACAACCTTTGCCCTCTATGTACAAGCAAATTGTTGAGCAAGCTGCCAAGCAACCAAATGCAAAGCAGCAGATCGAATTGGCTATGGCAATGTTAAATGAGAATGTGCAATACATGGGCGATTGGAAAACATCTAAGGGCCGACATGTAGCACAAGATTTAGCTGAAGTGGCGAACCGTCGCTTAGGCGATTGTAAGGACTTCGCAACTGGAACAGTTGCCATAATGCGCCAACTTGGTTTCAAGGCTAATGTGGTATTTGTCGAGCGTGGCGTTGCTGAATACGACAATTCCTTTATTAAACTACCAGGAATGACGCATTTCAACCATGCGATGGCGCGTCTAGAAAAAGCTGGTAAAGTCTATTGGGTGGATCCAACTAATTTCTTTAGTATTTCAACTGTAACTTTGCCTGATATTGCAGATCGTCGTGCTTTGGTCTTAGATGGAGCAAAAACACATTTAGAACATATTCCACAATCAAGTCCTGAGCAACAAACTGTGATCTCGAGTAAGACGCTTGATTTGCTAGACCCTAATCTTGTCGCTGTGCAAGGTACGTTGCAATTACAAGGCATGAGTGCAGTTAAGTACACAGGCTCTGCCTTACGAGTTTCAAAAAGCACCATCGACAATTACATAATTTATGAACAAGGTAATTACGATAATATTTTAGATAAACATGTTGAATCGCCGAAATTAGATAGCCGTATAGTTTCTGATCTGAAGTTTACTTATAAGTTTAAAGAAAAGAATATGGTATTAAATACTAATGCAGGCAACGCAATTCAAATCAGCAATGGCTTGGCAAATAGCTTTGTTTTTAATGATGAGCAAGTGTCAGATGTCTATTTGGGTGCTCCATCTACAGTCAAATCAGTAATTATATTGAAGAATATTTCCCCAGTGAATACCAAATCTTTGAACTGTGAAATCAAATCACCATGGTTGGATGCCAAACGAGTTGTAAAATATGGTGAAGATTCGGTTGTTATCGAACAAGAGTTTGTAATCAAAGCAGTATGGTTGGATAATTCAACTATACAATCTCCTGAGTACAAAAAGGTGGCTGCTGACTTGGCCAAAAATTTCAAGGAAGGATTTGCAATTGTCTTTAACTAGTACAAGGGAGAAATAAATGTCAGCTTCGCATTCGCACACTCATTCGCACGAAGAGCATTTTACTGCTACTGATGTAGTACGTGATGTGGTAATTGGCATGGCTGATGGCTTGACAGTGCCATTTGCATTGGCGGCTGGTATTTCTGGTGCAGTTGATTCGATCAATATTATAGTTACAGCAGGACTTGCTGAAATTGCTGCAGGCGCGATTTCGATGGGATTGGGTGGCTACTTGGCTGCGCGCACTTATCATGAGCATTATGATAACGAACGTATGCGCGAGTTATATGAAATTGACCGTTTAACTGAGCGTGAACGACAAGAAACGCGCGATATATTCAAGGAATATGGTTTAGATGGCCCTGCTGTCGAATCTGTGGTTGAACTCCTTGAGAAGGATAAAGAACGCTGGGCCGATTTTATGATGCGGTTTGAATTAAATTTAAATCCGCCGCAGCCAAATCGTGCAGCAATTAGTGCATTTACGATCGGTGGTGCATATGTGATTGGTGGTTTGGTTCCTCTATCAGGTTATATGGTAACTATGGATATCAAAACTGCATTACTTATTTCATCGATTTCTACTTTAAGTGCTTTGGCAATTTTTGGTGCGATTAAAGCAAAGCTTACTGGATCTAAGCCAATTAAAGGCGCAGCACAGACCATGTTTGTTGGTGGTGTTGCAGCTGCGGTAGCATATTGGATTGCAACTTTGATTGCCCATTGATTACGTGATTTTGAAATTAGAGGTATTAATATGAACAATTTAAATAAAACTTTAACTTTGACCTTTGTCGCTGCCTTGTGTTTGGGAGCGGCATATGCTCTAGAAAAGAATATTGAGAATACGAATCAAGCATCTGTTGCTGTTGAAAAGAATCCACAGTCATTACGCGAAAGCCTAAACAAAGTGCTGCCTGATTCCACAAGCAAGCAAGAGCAAATTAACAACGTTATTAATGCTTCCAATTCAGCTGAAGCGATTAAAGCATGGCAGCCAGTGGTGGATGTTTTATTAAAAAATTATTATGTGGCCCGTGATGATCTAGCTGGTTTTCAAAAAATTGGTAAAGTAATTAATTCTTTGTCTTATGTAATTGATCACTGTGTAGCGCAGCTGCAAGGCAATTTAAAATCTGACCCACAACTAGCTAAGGACTTAATCCAATTGTATTTTCGCGTGGCTAATTATTATTCAATTGCCAATGATTTTGAGCAGGCCAGTGCTTGGTTGGATAAAACAGAGGTATATGTAAAAGCAGAAGGTTTGCAGCAAACTGAAAATAACTCGGTTTATTATAATTTGCGTGGCGGTGAATGGGCGCGCCAATATCAAGCTGGTAAATTGAACAATTTCCCACATGAAAGCGTTGAAAACTTTGAACAAGCATTATCGATCCACCAAAGTTTGGGTAATACATTAGCTAGCAATAAACATATGCGACATGTGCAAATGTGTTTGGCCAGCAATATTACACAAGAAGCTATCTGGATTGTGCAAACCGAACAGAAAGTTACGCCGAAAGTGAAAGCAATGATAGCACGAGCAGAAAAATTGCTTAACGAATTAGAACCAAATCTGACCAATGACCCATACCGTATTGCAGGGGTATTACAAGCACGTAGTAATATATCTTTGCTGCGCGGCGAATTCGATGAAGCTATCGCACAGATGCACAAAGCAGCCGCAGCTATGCCGCCGAAAGATTCTGGTCAATTATCCGGCATTCTGAATGATTATGCTAACGTGTGTGTTGCCAAGGCGGCGGCGAGTTTGATTCGTGCAAATAATATTAGTGCTGGCAAAGCAGAAAATATGTATGCAGAGCAGGCAACTGTTGGAATGGAACAAATTGATCAGCACCCATATGCGCAGTTAGCAAGAATAATTGAAAAGCAACCCAAGGCTTAGGAATATAAAATGAGATATTTTTTGAGTATGAATCTGAAGTTAACTCTAGCTTTTACTTTTATGCTTTATAGCACGTTGGCAATGGCTCAATTAACTACTGATCAAATATTACAAAAAGCTCCATTTAATCTTAGTCTTAGCGAACGCACTAGATTTATCAGTTTGGCATCGGAAATGGATCTGACTTTAGATCCATTTCTTGACGGAACGGTTTATTCCAAAACTCCATATTCTAACGATCAACAACTAATGATAGCGCAAGACTTAATCGAGCTATTTCACAGAGATTTTGCCAATAAGGAGCCTGGCTCTGAAAAAATCTATATTGCTACTGCTGGGGCGCCTGGTGTTGGCAAGTCGACATTTTTAGAAAACTTAATTGCTCGTTCCAGCTATGATCCAATTCATATGGTATATGTAGATCCAGATCGCCAAGCTTTACGTGTCATGCCGAGCTATCAAGCTTTGTCTAAGTTAAAATCTGGTGAAATTGCGTACGAAATTTATCGTGATGCATCCAATTATATTTGTAATTTTCAAACAGTTTGGGCGGTATATAAAGGATTAAGCATTTATCACGGAACTACTTCAACTAATGATAGAGTCGCTAATACGCTCTTGCCTACGTTGAAGAAGCTGGGCTACAAGGTTGAGTTTCACGTTTTGTTTGCTAGCCCTGAATCACGCAAAGGTGCTCTCACACACCGAATTCAGGTGCAAGATTTCTATCAATCGACTAAAGCCGATGAAAAGGGCAAGGTGGCGCCAGTTTACACTCGTATAAATGACGCTTTTTTGAAGTATGCTGATAAAGTTGATTTTTATTATAATATTGGAGAATTTTGGTTAAATAAGAATTATGCACAATCACTACAAAGTTTAAGAAAATTTGCTAGTTTTGAACGTAGTAAAGATGCAAAAGTTATTGCCGCTGCAGGAAGTAAAGATATATTGCAAACATTAATAGCAGAAGTGCCGCAAGAAATAGCTGACCAAATTAAACAACAGGAAGTTATTGCAATGTTTAAATCGTGGTTACGAACATGAGTTAAGTAAAGCTTGGAATTGCGCGTTAAACTCATCAGCTTGTGTTGTCTCGATAGCGTTGTAGCAGTCTGTCAAGAAGTTACCTTGCGTATAGCTCAAATCAGTTTTAACTTCATAATATGAACACAGAGGTCTCCATGTTCCATTCACATTAAAGAAGCTTATACCGTAATACAAATATGGTAGGTTTAATGCGGAAGTAAATGCCCCGGTATTGTCTGTGTTTGAAATATATCCTATTGCAGTAAAGAAAGCACATTCGCCAGGATTATTTTCGTTTGCTTCGTGCCCATTAATAGACATGAGTGCAATATAAGGAGGTAACATATATTCATCTACTGAGTCTGGTTGTCCTCCACCAGGTGGGGCAGATAAACCATACTCTTCTTGACTATTGGGATCATTTGGATCAGGAAATGACCCATGGATATCATAATATTCTTGACCTTTGATTGCTAAATTACCAAGCGCATTTACAGCACTAGCTATTTTAGCTTTTCGAGCATAATCTTGGTAAGCGGGTACCGCAACTGCGGAAAGTAGGGTAACAATTGCAATTACAACCATTAACTCTATCAGCGAGAAACCACGAAATCTTATCAAAGCTCACCCCACGCTATCAAAAGTGACCTATAGAGATTATAGCATATTTCTGAAAATAAATTAGCTGCAGAACTAATTATTACCTATAATATTTGAATGATAGGCACAAAAGTATTCGAAGAATCTAGCTTACGCATCGGTTATATACTTTGTTTAGTAACCGCAGTTGGTTTCATCTGCTCTTTAACCTATAACGTAGGATATTTTTGGTGGTTCGAGGGTGGCTTTAGACTGTTGTCGATTGGCGATATCTTAACCTCTTATTCCTTATGGATCCCAGGGCTGGGTACTTTGTTTTTTTGTTATAGCCTTGATCTATTCTTGCAACACGTTGAACAAACAAAAAAAAGTGTTCGCGCCAAAAAACGCCAAGATTTTATAAGGGCAATACTAGGTGTGCCGCATCTGATTGTTGTATTAGTAATGTTTGCAATATTGTTATCATATGTTTTATATGGATTCTTTTTCCGACCGATTATTATTTGGCTGAGTGTCTGTTACTTATTGTTGAGCTTGGCTGGCTATCTAGCCACGACTAAATTATTTAGTGGTCGTTTCAATCAGTATATATTAGGAATATTCGCTTTCATTCCAACCGTATTATTTTTGTTGTTTGCGCTTGGAATGGATAAAGCTCGTGCTGATGCCAATCTGCAGACAGCTAATGCACATTTGTATTTTATCAATGAAGATAAACCACAACCGACTATATTGTTGCGTCACTTAGAGAAGGGTCTGCTCGCTAAACAACTGAACAGCTCAAACTACGTTTTATTTACGTGGGATGATTTGAGTCGCGTTGAAATCATAGCTCGCGATGATCATTTTGCTGGGCTGTTGAACAGATAAAGTTTAAGGAAGTAATTGTGGATTATAAAGATGAATACGAGCATATAGAAGAACTTATGGTCCAATTCTTGGAGGGTTTAGTTCCGCGGATACGGACTCAAATAAGAAGGAAGAGGTCAGAGGGCATCTTCTTTAAGTTAATTGAAATTTTTGAAAGTAATTCTCCTGAAGATAAGGCTATTAAAGCTAAAATTATTGTTGAGTTGATATATAGTAATATCTGGCAGGCGATTTTCCAGTTCAAACATTTTCAGATGCTGAAGTTAATTGATGCCAACGATTTAAAAGCAGTGATTAATGAAGGGCATGTTCATCAATTGTTTAATGGGACTCCCTTAGCTTTTTTTCTAGCAAAAACATCACCAGGATTATTAAGAGCCGACAGTTTTCGTTTGGCAAAGCTAATTGACTTTGCAACATTAAATTACACTATTCGAGATGGTGAATTCAAAGGACATTCATTAGCTTATTGGTTGGCAATGAAATGCCCTGAGGTATTTGCAGCTGATGGCTTTCGATTAGCAAAACTAATTGCTCAATCAACATGGGACGCTATCATTCCACAAGGTGATCATCAAGGAGAGACCGTAGCTTTATACTTGAGCATGAAAGAGCAAGGTGCTGATATCGTAAGTAGAAATAGATCAAAGATAAGTAAAGATGTGCTAAATGCATTTCCACCTATTGGGGCAGAGTATGAGGGGTATGGTTTAGCATTCAGTCTGGTAAGAAGTTTTTTTGGCCTTAAGTTATTAAAGGCAAATAATTTTCGAATGGCAAGAATGATCACCAAAAAAACACTAAATGCTAATGTGAATGGAGATGAAATTAATGGAGTATCGGCAGCATATCATCTAGCAAGAAATACAGAAGGACTTGAAATATTAGCAGATGATGATTTTCGCCTAGCAAAATTGATTGAAAAGAAATGGTTAAATCATGTTGTAATGGATCAACCAGTCCCTGGTGATTCTATGTTGTTTTGGTTAGCAAGACATAAGCTGGGGCGTGATATATTAAAAGCTAAAGATTTTCGATTACTTAATTGGGTTGATGAAACAGCACTAAATGCTATACAGACTGTCGGCGGATGCAAAGGATATTCTGCTGCGTGGTCGTTTGCAGCTTATGATATTGAAATATTAATTAAAGATGACTTTCGATTGGCAAGATTAATAAATAAGGATGCCTTAAATGAAATGCCATCCTTGGGTTCTGTTGCATTTCTGCTGGCTATAAGTGCTCCTGAAATATTTGAGCTAGATACTTTCCGTTTGGCAGGGTTTATTGATATAAAAACATTGAATGCTATTATACCAGATGGTAAATACAAAGGCTCCTCACTAGCCTGGTGGCTATTAGATCAGCCTGAAAT
>CAYPGU010000070.1:0-9319 GCA_964409995.1 uncultured Legionellaceae bacterium
TCACCCACGCCTGCCGCTCGATTGGCGCCTATAGCAGTATTATCGTTAGCTGTCATGCTAATCGCACCGTTATTAGTAGAAACACTAGCATTTACCAAGATACTACGTCCGGCCTGCACAGTTAAGCTTGCAGCAGGTGTTGTCATGGCTAATGCGTTAGTAAAAGTAACATCAGTATTTGCTTGCAAAGTAATGCTAGCTGCTGCCGCGACAATACTAGCTGGGGTAATAGTGTTAGTACCGGCAGAATTATTGGCAAACAAATTATTTACGCCTGCGGAATACGCACTGCCGCCAGCAGTGGCCACAATCAAGAATGCTGGATCTAAAAGCAACTTACCGATATCGCCCTGCGGTGCAATAGCGTCGATTGCTAGTGGAGAATAATCTAATTGCTTGCCTGAAATTTCAATCAAGCCACCATTACCGTTTTGTTTACCACCACGCGCAGAAATCTTGCCAAAAAATCTTGTATGTTCATCTGACCAAACAATTACTTTGCCGCCATCACCAGTGCTCAATGCATCAGCATTTATTTCAACATTTTCACCAACATAAGTGCGTTGCGCATTAGGAACTTTATCATTCTTACCTTGAAAATCACCGCCAATTAAAAGTTGCCCAGCGCCATTGGTACCCGAGAGATCTATTTTGGCGCTTTCATTTACAACGACTGTTTTACCAAGGATTTCAACCTTACCACCTTTGCAGTTTGCTCCTTTGCCGCTAACATCAATATTACCAGTAACATTTGTTTCACCGCTATCTGCATAAAAAACTATCTTACCGTTTTGTTTGCCTACAGATGTAGCTTCAATTAACCCGTCCATGTTAATTACTTGGTCTAATACTTCTTCCGCGGCGCTTGCCGTTAATAAAACTTGTCCGCCCGCAGCATGAATTTCACCCGAGTTTGCAACGCTAACTTTATTTGCAGCTTTATTTTTAGTTGGCATACCAAAGGTAATCAGCTCGTCACCATGAAAATCTACTGTGATGTCTTCCCCGTGCGCCAATACAACTTTACTCAGCTTGGCATTTATAAACCCATCGTTACGTGCACCGTAGCCAATCAATGCAACCAGACCATGATCTTTAACATTTATGGTTCCCTTATTCACCACCGTTGCGTTGGCATAGCCAGGCTGGTTAAAACGAAAATTGTTGCGCATAAAATTTTCATTGCTAATATCAGCCGTTGAAGCAATTATGCCACCAACATTAACCTGCGCTGATTTATGAAATAAAATCCCTGCTTGATTCACCAAAACAACTGTTCCATTGGCAGAGATTTTGCCAGCAATTTCTGAAGCACCATGTTTTGGATTAATCCGATTGAGTGTTACGCCGCCATTAGGTTGTTGAAACTTGACCTGCTCTGCAGCTTTGACATTAAAACTTTCCCAGTTAACAATCGCATTGTTCGTGCCCTGGGTGATAGTTGTAGTATTGCCATCGGTGGCGATTTGCGCCGCACCGGCAGCTACAACTCCACCCTGCGGATTGGCAGATGCAATATTGCAGACGAGCGCAAAAGCTAGGCAGCTTTGACCTAGCAATAAATACTTTTTCAGGCGCTGGATTAAGTACAAGATGGATTAATCGTCCTTGATTCATATTCCATATACTAATTATACATATACTTTGTTAAATAGCTAAATATGTCAGTGTTTTTTAGATAATTTAACCCATTGAAAATATTAATAAATTTCTTTGCATACAATTAAATTGCTTTAGTCTCGAAGCTTGACTAATTTTTAAGTATGGGTCGTTCTCTTGGATACACTAAGATGCTAAAAAAGTTGGGGCTAGGTCTGAGCCTCATTGTAGCTTTATTTATGCCAGCTCTTGCACAGGCAGCATCCAATTTGCCCCCTGGAACCGTCCCACAGATTGACCCAGGTCGGACCGGTGAGGAACTAGTCCCCCAAGAAGAAATGCCACCCTATACTACGCCAGACATAATAAGATTGCCTCCGGCAGAGCAATTAAAGTTTCCCAAAGGACAAGAAATTACTTTAACTTTGGGCGGAATAGACTTTGTTGGCAATAAAGTCTATTCCGACAAAAAATTAGCAGCGTTTTATCAACAATATATCGGAAAAACGATTAGCGTATCAGAAATACAGCAAATCGCGCGTCGAGTAACAATGTTCTATCGTAATCAAGGTTATATACTTTCGCGAGTTATAGTGCCGCCCCAACAAGTTGGTGAAGATGGTATTGTAAAATTACAAATCATTGAAGGGTTCATTAATAATATTTCAATTGAAGGCAATTTGCGTCCAGCTACTAAAAAACTACTAATGGAGTACGCAAAAAATATTGCCAATGAAAAACCCTTGAAGCTCGCTACTTTAGAAAGATACGCGTTGCTAGCTAATGACATACCTAGTGCCAAGGTTAAAACAATTATTCGTCCATCTGAGCTAAGCCCAGGTAGTTCTGATCTAGTATTTGTAGCGTCTCAAGAGCGTAACAATTGGTACGCAGGAGCTAATAATTTTAATTCAGAATTATTAGGCCGCGAACAAATGGTTGGTGGCGTTAATGCAAACGGATATTTTTCAGGCAGTCAAACTGGTTTGCGTGGTGTATTAGGTTTTTACGTCAATCGAATGAAATATTTTGCACTGCTACACAAACAACAACTTAATTCGAAAGGCTTGGGCGTAGATGCCAATATCAGCAGCACTACTACTGACCCAAGCTTTAGCTCATTGGATCTAGTCAATTTGCAGACACCTGGGCAAGCGTTTATTTTAAACGCAAACACCCATTATCCCATCATTAGATCTAGAAAACAAAATCTAATTATTGGTGCAGGGTTTAATTATTTAAATTCGCATACCAGCTATTATGGTGTGCGCTTATTTGATGATGCTATACGATCAGTTAATATTAATAGTTCATATAATTTCTTTACCTCTGATGCTAGTCTAAACGAGATAGAAATGGCTTATTATCAGGGGCTAAATGTTTTAGGAGCACACGCATCACCACCGACGATTCCAGGCGGAAAAACTAATTTTTCGAAAATTACTGCTTCGGCATATCGTTATCAACGCCTACCTTCAGAGAATTTTTTTCTATTGCTATGGCTTAAAGGACAATTCGGATTTACTCAATTGCTTTCTTCAGAAAAATTTGGATTTGGTGGTTCACCATTTGGATATGGTTATGACCCTTCAGTAATTACAGGGGATCGAGGTTATGCATTCAAATTTGAACCTCAATATAACCGATCGATACCTTATCAATTTTTGCCGCAATTACAATTTTTTGCATTTTTTGATACAGCTGGCGTTTGGAATTTAAATACTGAAATACAGCCAGCACATCAAACCGCCACCTCGATGGGACTTGGAGTACGTGGTGTAGCATTTAAACGTTTATCACTTGAGCTGATTGCTGCTCAACCATTTAATGTGTTTGCAACAAATAACAACAAAAATCGAACCAGAATATTGTTTAACATATATTATTCTGGCGGCGAGATATTTGGATAAAATTTAAGTCTAGCTGGGTATATAGACAGCACGTGTGCATATGCAAATTTATCAATTCACTATACTCAAAAAATCTATGTAGCTTTAGTGTTAGGGGAGTCAGCATGTTAAAACCACAAAAACCAGCCAATGAAACAGAAAGACTACATGCTTTAAAAGAGCTTGATGTTTTAGATACACCCTTAAATCCAGCATTTGAAAGAATTACTCGTTTGACCAAAAAAATGTTTGATGTGCCAATGGTCGCAATTAGCTTAGTTGATGCCGAGCGGCAGTGGTTCAAATCAGAACAAGGATTAAATGTCTGTGAAACCAGTCGCGACATATCATTTTGTGGCCATGCAATATTACAAGATGCAATTTTTGTGATTACTGATGCATCGAAAGACGAAAGATTTCATGACAATCCGTTGGTGATTGGTAAGGATGGTCCGCACATAATGTTTTATGCAGGGTACCCTATTCGCAACCGAGATGGCTTCAAAATCGGTTCATTCTGCATCATGGATAATAAAGCACGTAACCTGAGCATGGAAGAATTGGAGCCACTTAAGGACATGGCGGCTTTGGTTGAACAAGAATTATTTTCCCATCAACAAACGCAGTATCAATCAAAGATCATGAAAGAACTTGATCAAGCTAAACGCGACAAGTTGATTGACGCTCTGACAAGAGTCTGGAATCGAGAAGGATTGGAACTAAATTATGTCGAGCATACTACTCAAGCAAAGCACAACAAGCACTCTGTGGCACTAACTATTATCGATATAGATAATTTCAAGCAAATTAATGATACCTATGGCCATAATGCCGGTGATCAAGTTTTGCGGGATGTTACCAAGAGAATTTTATGCACACTTGACGCGCATGATATCCTTGGCCGCTGGGGTGGTGAAGAGTTTTTAGGGATCATTGCAATGAAATGTGAAACTCCAGAAAGTTGCGTTGCGGTGTTCGAAAAAGCGCGTCAAAGTATTGCCAATGAACCAGTTGAGTTCAACGGGCAATTAATCCCAGTTACCGCCTCATTTGGTATAACATTCTCAAAAAATTTGGAAGAAAACTTAACTGATGTGGTTGCTAAAGCGGACCATGCATTATATGAAGCTAAGAATAGCGGTAAGAACAAATGTGTTCTGGAATCCTAGTCTAAATAAAAGCCAGCCACTTTGTCTTGTAACTCAGCATGTAAATCTAGAGAATTAATTTGGCTTTGGAAGCCATGTAGGTATACTGGAGTTTTTAAGATTAATACTTCTTTGGCATTTTTGGTATAAAAATCTAACGACATAGTAACACCAAGTATTTTATCAGCATACTTTGCATTGAGGGTTTGAAATAATTTTGCGGCATTTTCAATTTTCATTTTATATAAAGTTAAAATAATGTTGTTTTGCTTTTGACTCAGCAAAAAATTTACATCATCCAAATTATACGCTTGCCAAATAATTGCCTCAGCTAATTTTGTTTTTAATAGCGCCATAACTAGGCTTTTGAAGTCGTATTGAGTATCCGTAACAATGCGCATTTTAGGATTTTGCGCTAGCATTTGTTCTAAATCAGCAATGGTAGCTGCGTGATATGTGTGTTGTTTAATCTGTAATGGTGTTTTATTAAATTCAGCATAACTTGGTGGCAGAGTACCAGAGTATTTGGTTCGTCGTTGCCAAGATTTCCAATCATGGGTTAATACCCACTGCCCATCGCTAGTAGCCGAGAAATCCGCTTCAAATATGCTTATGCCACGCTCTATATTTGCTTGTAGAGCTTCGATGCTGTTGGTATATGCATTGCCATCAATCCCGCCTAAAGCATGGCCAATTACAAGACAGCATTGCTTGTTGTCAAAATCGTAATGATAAGGTACATGAGCTACTGCATATACTGGGAGCAAAATAGTACTAGCAACAAATAAAATTTCGATTAATCTTTTCACATTCAATCTCAACCGACAACATTTACTTATATTAGCATGGTTTTGGTCGCACTTCCGAAGTTTTTGTGTTTGCGCGAGCGACATTATGAATATGCTCAACGATCTTTTGCTCAATTTCAACTACATGCTGTGAACTATCTGCAGGAATAGGTTCGCGGCTTAATGGATCAGTTGTATTACCAGCTTTTAACCATTTATCTATAGAATTTTTTTCATATGCATGAGATTGAAGCTGAACAGGCCTTATGATTAATTGCATACCAAGCGGACAACGGACACTGTCATCTAATTCATCTGATGTAAAAATACTTTTAATTAGTGAGCGATCATACTCCAACAAAGCTTGCACAATTGTACTTTGGGCGAATTGTTGCAGTTTTTCGATTGTCTCATGAGTACCCAGAGCAGCATTAACCAGCTCATATGGTAAATTTACTAATCTTAACAGAATAATTGCAACATTCTCATTTAGTTTTGGTTCTTGCGAAGCTAAATATTGCCGCGCCGCTTCAACTCCATGCTTGTCAGCATATTTACAAAGAATCTTTAATGCCACGCTTAGTTTATTTGCACCAATAGCATAAACCAATCCAGATGCGCCTCCGGATGGAAATGATTCAAAGTCTATCTCTTGCTCTAACAGTTTATCTGCCAGATTCCAAAATGCGGGATTATCAGTTGCTTTACTTGCAGCAATCCAAAATGTGCCTGCCTTAGCAAAGGCACCATCCAAAACCACACTGTGAATAACAGTATTTTTACGCTGTGCTGGCATGACTGCTATATAATCCAATAATTTTGTTGCCAGCAAATAGTAACCTTTGCTAAAAGAGAGGGACAATAAACTCTTGCCAGCATTATATCCGGCTGTAACCAGCGAATCAGGATTTAAACCATGATTGATAATCATATTATTAATTAGCCCGGTTAGTGATGTAGAGGTGTCAGTGTCTACTTCTCCAAAAAAATCAGCTATTGAGGGTGCTTTGTCCAAGAGCTGCAATGCTGCATTATAGCCAGGCCGATCATATGGATATGCATTTACATTTTCATTGTTTATGCCATTCTCTAATAACCACAGAATTGTAGTTCGATCGCTTGAGTTGTAGTAAATGAAATACCAGAATGCAGAAATTCCTTTGCGATCTCCAGTTTGTGCTATGGAATTTGGATTAAAATTAGGTTGCTGCATGAGGTACCTTAGAGTCTCACGGTCATTAAAAGAAGCTGCAAACCAAAATGCTGTTTTACCCGCATCTTCACCAGTGCTGTTAGAAAAATTAACATCTGCCCCTTGCTCAATCAGTTGGCGAACACGTCCCCATTTTCTGTCAGATGCTGCTGCAATCATATCTTCATTTAAACTAGGCATGCGCCCCCCTTAATATATTGAAATTATTGGCCGAAGCGTAATAATGGACGTGCGCTTGTACTATCTACTAGAAGCGGTAAAGGCGCCTGCCCAGGAATATTTCCATAACACGCATTGTGTATTTCGCGCACAGCAGCGTTAAAACCTGCACTACCAAACTCTGTATTAAATCTCTCTAAAATTGCTAAGTATTCAGCTAGACTTTTAATTCCTGCATGGTTTGAATTTAAAAATGATACCAAACTATCACTAGTTGTAGGATGCACTAAAATATGCAAGGTTAAAGCTGCACGATCACCATACACACACAAAGTATAAAAATGTGAGGTATCTTGTGGATTAATAAGATGCATAACCGGTGCGTTATTGGGCGAATACACTTGATCGTGAGTTACAAATGTTTGTGCTTGCATAGCAGCAGGAAATCCCAGCGCAACATTAGTATCAAAATTAGCATTCGCGCCCGGTTGATCTGGCACATTAGGGTTTAACCACGGGTGTGGTCTGAACAACAATTCATGCCCGGCGATCCACGAGTTAGATTGTAATAATATGTATTGCTCAATCTCTCTTACTCCAGGAAATCTTGCTGCTAAGTTTTGGCTTGCACCATGCACGCGCGCAACTAAAAAGAACATTGGCACTGCATAGTTAAATGCAGCCCCCTCAGGCTCTACCGGATTATAAGGGTGCACTACTGGTACTGCAGGTAATCCTAACCCTGGATATACTAACACATCTGCAACTGAGTGCGCGTCATTCGTATTAAATCGTCGATAGGATATCCCAACACCACGTTCTTGGCTGTCTAAAGCTTGGCTGATATTGAGATTGTAATACTCTTGGCTAGTTGGCATGTGCACCATCTTTAAAAGTTACGTGGTAAGCTAAATTCTATAGGTTGCGCTTATATTAGTCAAACTGAAAAACTGAACTTTTCCCCAAACCGGCTGTCTATAGTGGGCAATTTATAACATGAGTATTTTTTTATGATCAGTAATGATTTAATCCTATTTATTGAAAAAAGCATTATAAACTCCAGCTCAACACTGAATTTAAGGGATAATGACCTTTATTCACAGTTGCAGATTGCTTGTATTAATCACATTATTTCATTTTTAACCAGGGTTGTAAAAAAAGCCAAGTCTACTGCAAACTTCAACTTAACTGTAGATTTAAACTCACCATGTCTTAACCAAGGTATAAATATTTTGGATCTGTGTGCTTTATGCGGATTTTCCAGTTTAGCTTCAAAATTAATCACTAATGGCGTAGAAAGCCAGCACTACAAAAAGTTACAGCATGCAGCTTTGCAAGATCATACTTGCGAAGCTAATCAAGCCACGCTATCGATTTGTAATATGATTGATAACAGTGTCATCTCCATACAATCCAGACGTAGTGGTAGCATTGAAACAGAGATTGAATTACTGCCAAATTTAAGCAGAATTTTATATGACAACAAATATGCTGGTGGATATTTAACCTTAGGTGGTGCTTGTATAGTAGGTGCAGCTTTAATACACAACCCTCTTACTTGGTTTGCTTTTGCTTCAATCGGTATTCCAGCTATTTTTGCTGGGGTTAATTCAATACAAAATCAAGAAAACAGAATTGCCGCGCAAGACAATTCAAGCTCACGCGAAAGTCACAAACAACAATTAGTTGAATTGGAATCAATGCTTAGCCTAGCGCACGAATTACGCAGCACTCTTATTAATGAAGCCAAGCTTAAAGAATTGAAGAGCTTATTGTTACAACGTAGTAAAAGTTTGCCTAAGACTTCCGTAGAGGTAAAAGCACCTTCTCCACTAGTTTACGCTTATGAAAATAAACCTATTGAGGATACGGTAGATTTACGTGGCACAGCCAAATTAAATCTTTAGTTGCTGCAGATAGAAAACCTAAGCAATAGTGTAATGGTTCAGGTTTTCATCTGTAGGCAGTTATACACTCTTTTTTTTCAATACATGGTTTCTGATTGTAATCTCCCATGGCATAGGGATATAGTCGATTATAAATTGCATTTATTTCTGCATCCTTATAAACATCTGGTAGCTGGCCGCATTTAGCAGCAACAACAGATGCAATCTCATGGTGGTTTATGACGTCAACTTCGCTTCTTACTGTGACATTTTTAAACTCACATCTATCAGAAAAAACAATAATCGACCACATAGGCAAATGTTTACCAATAAGATTTTTTAGATATTTTATATGTGCAGAATTTTGCATGACAGGATTGTAAAAATACTCTTTATGACAACGCCCTCTACCTATTGGTAATGTTTGCGTCCATCTTCTCTGCAGCTCATCACCAAAAATCCATCCACTAAAGTTTTTACATTCAAAAACAAACAAGCCTTTTGAATTTATCAACAATACATCGATTTCGGTTGTTTCACCTTTCCATTTTGGAATATTAAGATTAAATAAGAATTTACCACCATCATTTTCAAAATGACGTAAAGATCTATAAGTTAAGTATTCAAGATGCCGACC